>CANQLA010000010.1 GCA_947624605.1 Candidatus Gastranaerophilales bacterium
GATATCTTCCCGGGTTCACAATCATATGTCCCGGTTACCGTAACTATAAATGCTGTCAATAAACACATCACTCCGCAGATTAAGGGCTCCATCAGCGATACAAATCCTAATGAAACAGTTTCTTTCGTCTTAGCCGCCGCATATACAATCGGTGCAGAACCCGTACCTGCTTCACTCGTTTGAACCGATCTCCTTAATCCTATTATGATTGTTCCAAATATTCCTCCTGCTACCGCATGGGGAAAAAATGCTTCCCTTACAATAATTCCTATAGCTTGCGGTATATGCACTATGTTTACCACAATAACGGCTATCGCTCCCGTCACATACAATAAACACATGAACGGAACTATTCTCTCCGTTACTTTTGCTATGCTCTTAATCCCTCCTATTGTTATCATCCCTACTACAATCGCAATTATTACACCCATAATCCATCCGTGTTGGTATAAAATACTGTTCTCCGCTCCGGTAATTTCTATAAACATATGCGTTGTTTGATTAATTTGTATAAGATTTCCGCCTGTAATTGCCCCGCCTATAAATACTATCGCAAAAATAACCGATAACGGTTGACCTAACCATCTCATCTTCTTTTTCGTAAGACCATGGGCTATATAATGCATGGGTCCACCGGATACACTTCCGTCAACATTGAAGGTTCTGTATATCAATGATGCCGATGCCTCCATAAATTTCAAAGACATTCCGAATATCGCTCCTATCAATATCCAAAATGCCGCACCAGGTCCGCCTATTGATATCGCTATCGCCACTCCCGCAATACTACCCATCCCTATCGTTCCGGATAATGCCGTAGATAACGCCTGAAACGACGATACTTCCCCTTCTCCGTCATTATCTTTACCTGCATTACTTATAAGCTTTATCGAATGCCTGAAACCCCATATCGGTATCCATTTTAAATATATCGTAAAAAATATCCCCGCAAATAATATCCATAATATTATTATTGGAACGTTCGCTCCAAATATGTTTACCGGCGTAAATACTATATCTGCTATCGCATCTGTTCCGCGTCCAACATAATTGTCTATAAAAAAATTTATTGCTGTCGCTGCCTTTACTCTTTCCTCACTCATAAGAAAAAATAATGACAAAAAAAAGAGTTTCCTTAACATGTTTTTCTTTCTTTTTGTTTTATACTGATATTTTATTTTATATCAAATCCTCTATTCTATATATCTTCATCTCCTTTTCTTTACGAAATTTTTACAACTCTCGGTTTAAATAATATTTTTATTCCTTTTTTACTTTTAACTCTCTCATAAACAATAAAACCTCTCTATTATCTTTGCTATCACGCTTTTTTGCACTTTTTCAACTTGTTGTATATATTGAACTTAATAAAACTTTATATTTGACCAAAAAATACTTAAGTTTTTTTTTAAACTTCCGACAACATTTATGTATGTAAAAATTACGGAGTTTTGCCATGTCTTCAGGTATTAATCCAATTGATTTGAATTTAGCTTCCAACTATATCGTTTTAACAAATTTGAATATTTTAAATTATATGACCGAAATTAACGGTACAAAATTAGAACAATACAATTCCGATGTTAATAAGGTCGAATCCGATGAAGATACTCAAGCTGTATCAGAAAAAGAAGATGTTGACAATACCCAAAAAATTCAATCCGAACAAAATGCTCAAACCTATTATGATAAACAAATCATTGAGGATGCTCTTAATCTTGCTGCTGATTTGGGTATTTACGTCAGTGCGGGATCTGACATACAAACTCTTATGGATAATATCAAAAGCAGATTGGACGATTTAAAATCTGCTTTCAACGGTAATGAAAATTTAAACGGTGTTGTTGAAGAGTATTCAAACAGATATGATTACATATTTGCTCAATATATGGATAAAAAAGCTGTTTTACAAAATCAGGTTTTAACAACTTTAGATGTTATGAGTTTAAATAACATTGCTTCTTCCGGTATGTAAAAATCTATTTTATAAGTGCTTGTATCTCTTTAAAGTTCGGATGTCTTGAGCTTTCAAGAAGATTAAACAGTACAATTTCAAGTGTAACAACTTTTACGCCAAAATTCTTCATTAAGTATACACCTGTTTGATGATCATTTTGATTTCTGCTTTTGCTTGCATTTTCAATTAAAAATACTTCATAACCTTCATTAATCAAATCATACGCAGTTTGAAGCACACAAACATGTGTTTCTATACCGAAAAGAATTATTTTATTTCTATTATATGATTTTAATATAGCAGCGGCATTTTCCTCTCTTAATAAGGAAAATGCCGCTTTCTCAATAACTCTCGTTTTTGACGTGAATTGCTCGGATATTTCTGCTTTTGTTCGTCCTAACCCTTTGGGATACTGTTCACTTACAATTATCGGAATGTTTAATATATTTCCTGCCTTAACCATCTTTTCTGCATTGTACGATTCCTTCTCTCCGGAAACTGCTTTTACCAATTTGTCTTGTATATCTATCATTACAATAAGGCTATTATTTGTCTTAAACATTTTATTCCTCATTTTTTTCAATATCTTTACTGCTTTTTATAAATTCCGCAAGTATTTTTGCCGATTTTTCCAACGGCAGCAATGTCGCATTCCCTCCTAAACATCCGCCTTCACAACACATTACTTCTATAAGATTTCCATTGTCACATCTTTTTTCTTTTCCATATCTTTTTAACTTCTTGATAGAATCTTTATCTATTCCGTTTATGTAACAAGGATTTACTTTGCTTTCGTCTGTCAATGCCTTCTTAACAGCTTCTGCCACTCCGCCTGCAGCTCCAAAATTTCTCCCTTGCTTTGAACTTTCTTTTTCAAATAATGTCTCTTTACATCCTGCTACATTTATGTTTCTGCCTTTCAAATATGCTTCTAATTCTTCATAATTCATTAAATAGTTTATGTTTGAATTTTCTTTTATTTCAGCTCTCTTTGCCGCACAAGGGCTTATAAATACCGTTATTGCATTAGGATATCTCGCTTTCACAAGCTCTGCCGTATAATATATCGGCGTTTTTGTATTTGATACATACTCTTTCAATTCCGGAATATGCTTTTTTACAAGTTCATTATAACCGGCACAACACGATGTTGTCATAAATGGCTCGTTTCTTTCCATCCTCTCTTCAAACTCTTTCGCTTCCTTTCTTATCGTTATGTCCGCTCCGCTTGCAACTTCAAATACGTCTGTAAATCCTCCTTGTATTAATGCGGTCTTTATTTGATATATGTTACTATTCATTTGACCGGCTATGGATGGTGCTATCATTGCTACTACTTCTCTGCCGGACTTTATGTGTTTCATTATATCTATTAATTGACTTTTTTCATGTACTGCCGCAAACGGACACTTTGACACACATTTGCCACAACTTATACATTTGCTAAAATCAATTTTTGCCAGTCCTAATTCATTTTTTGCTATTGCTCCTGTCGGACAAGCATCTTCACAAGGAACTTTTATCTGTACTATTGCACTGTACGGACATACTGATATACACTTTTTACAACGTCTGCATCTTTCAGAATCTATTATACAATGTCCGTTCACTATACTTACTGCATTAAACCTGCACGTCGTTTCACAAGGTCTTGCTACACATCCGTTGCATAAATCCGTTACCGTTATTCTCCCTCCGGAACACCCTTTGCATGCTGCATCAAGTACTGTCAGTATGTTCTCTTCCGGCTTCTCTCTCTTTATTGCTTCATCTACAAATTCTGATAATAACGTCCTTTCATCATCTTCCTCTATAGAAAAGCCTAATCCGGCTATTATTCTGTCTTTTAATATTGCCCTCTCTTTGTATATACAACACCTGTATGGCACCTCCGAGCCTTTTGGTCTCATATCATACGGTATCAAACGTATATTCTTTTGAAAATCTTCGGAAAAAAATGCATTTACTATTCTTATCAGTATTTCCTTTTTTAAATTTACTGACGGATTACTGTTATTCATTTTTTACCTTCTTTTATATACTTCACAATTACTTATGTTTACTTTTTTTATTATATTTTTTATTGTTTCAATTTCAATATGTAAATTTTTATATCAAATTATTTCTACACCTGCAATGCTTCAAAATATTTCATTTTCAATTTGTAAATTTTTATGTTATGTGCTTTTTCCCTTCCTTGATTATTTTTTATAGTATTTCTATTTTTATTTAGTCTATTTTAAAAATTCTTCTTTCCCTTTATAATTAATTTGAACTTCATAAAAGGTTAATATATATGATTAAATTTGTTTTTTTGTTAATTATTTTAGAAATTATTTTTGCAATATGGCTTATATCAAAATTAAATAAATTTTCTCAATGTATTTGTTCAGTATCAGTTGCAGTTAAAAAATCAGGCTTTACAGGAAATCCTGCTTATTTAAGACTCGCCTTAAAAAAATTTAATAAACAACTGTTCGATTTTAAACAAGAAAAAAAAATTGATTCCAATATAAAAATTATCCGTATGTTTACAAATATTATTTTATTCGCTATTCCTTTAATTAAATTTTTCTGTTTCACAAAAAAAAAAATTTAAAACATAAATAAATGTTAAAAATCTGCAAAGCATGCTAAAAATATTTACAATAAAATTATAAGCATGGTATGCTAAAAAGAGGAAACGCAATGGAAATTGCAATATATCCGGGTAGCTTTGATCCCGTAACAAAAGGACATTTGGACGTACTTAAACGTGCCGCAGGCATTTTTGATAAGGTTATTATTGCCGTTTTAAAAAATAGTGAAAAACGTTCATTTCTTCCAATTGCCGACAGATTAAAGTTAATTCAAATGTCTTGTGACTATGATAATTTGACAAATGTTGAAGTGGATGCATTTCAAGGATTAACAATAGATTATGCAAGACAAAAAGGTGCTAAAGTTTTGATAAGAGGTCTTAGAGCTGTTTCGGATTTTGAATACGAAATGCAGCTATCTCAGACAAATAACGCTTTAGCTCCGGATATTAATACAGTATTCCTTATCACAAAACCAAAGTACAACTTTATTTCTTCAAGTACAGTTAAAGAAGTTGCTTTGATGGGAGGAGATATTTCCAAATTCGTTTCCCCTCCGGTTGCGGAATACTTATACACCAGAATAATTAAGGAGTAATTAAAATGGCACAACTTCAACTAAAAAGTTTATTGGGTAAGGCTAATGCCATTATTGAACGAGGAACTAATTTCTTTGGAAAAGTTCTCGTCGATAAAGAAGAAATGATGGGCTTGATTGAAGAAATTGTCGCCTGTATCCCGGCTGATATTAAAGAAGCTGAAATGATTATTGCCGGCAAAGAAAAAACTATTCAAGATGCACATAACCGTGCCGAAAGAATTATTCAGGAGGCCGTAAATGAACAAGCAAGATTAGTTAGTGATAATGAGGTCATAAGAAAAGTTCAAGAAGCTGTTACTAAACAAAAACAGCAAGTTGACGAATATTGCGAAAATGTTCAGTTAAACGCTGCCAGAAATGCTGAAGAAATTAAAATTACTGCTGTCAGAGATGCCGCTCGGATAAAAGAAGGTGCCGAAAATTATGCCGAACAGATTTTTAATGACTTGGCATCTAATATCTCTCAAATTTTGAATAAAATCGTACTATGTCAAAATCTCTTAGCTCAACAACGTTCTCAATCACCTAATAATCACTCTCAAGAAGATAATAACAAGCAAAATAACGTGAATGAATCACAACATCTTCATGATGAATAATACCTATATCGTCGGAATTAAAAGTTCAAATTCCGTTCCATCTTCTCCTGTTCTCTTAAGCTCTATTCTTCCGTATTGTTCTTCCATTAATTTCTTACATATCGTAAGACCTTGTCCGTTTCCGTCGTCTTTTGTCGTAAAACCTTCATCAAAAATTTTTGAAACAATTTCTTTGCTGATTCCGTTTCCTGAATCTTTTACGTGTAAAATTACCTGATTATTTTTCTTTCCTGCTGTCTTTAACGTAATCCTGCCATTTTTATCTATTGCATCAATTCCGTTGTATATTAAATTTAATAGAACACTTTGCATTTTTATTTCATCTATATGCACCCTGTATTGTTCTTCTACGTAATTTTCAACAATTATGCCTTTTTCTTTTGCTTTGGGCTTTGCAAGATTAATTACTTCCTCAACAACTTTTGATAACTGCTTTTCACAAAATAACGGGGTAGCATAACTTCTGAGTTCACTTATGAATGATGAAATTATTTTGGCTGACTTATTTATGCTGCTGATTGCATTTCTTACGGAATTTTCCGTTTCTGCGTCTAATTTATTATTTTCTATTCTCTTTTCAAGAATTTTAGAATATAAATCTATCACCGAAATATGATTTTTTATTTCATGTGCAGTCATTTTTGCTTTGTTTGAAATTTGTTCGTATTCTTTTAACAAATCCTCGGTCTTACTTAAATTTTCTTTTTCTGCCTGGGAAAATACCATTTCCTGATTTACGTTATCAAGACAATTTACTATCTTATTTATTGCCGTGTTCATCGTCTTTTGTTCTCTTCTATCAGGTGCGTATGTCGTTAAATATTCGTTTAAAGCAATCGTGGAATTTTCAAATATTAAATTTGCAATGTCTGTTATTTCTCTTGAATTTAATATTAAACATACCTGGCTCATTCCGTTATTGAGTATTGACCAATCCCATATTAAAACAGCTGAATATCTGGGTGCAAGTATCAGGATAAATTCTGTATCGCCCCATATCGAATTTTTTTCTATATTTATTACCTTTTCGTTTATAAGATTATCACAATATGAATACATCTTTACATCCGAAAATTCTAAACGCTTTATTACGGAATTTATTCCTTCAGTGTTAGAAAGCTTCAACAAAACAAGTCCTTCAGGAGACTGCTGTTCTAAAAGAGGCTCTGTCAATGAACGAAATATTCCCTGTATGGTTTGTTTTCCGTATTCTTTTTCCGACCCTGTTATCACCAAATTTTTCAGAACGTTTTTATTATTTAAAAATTTTGCCATTGTTTATGCTTTCCATTTTTGCATTATTATAACATATTACTTTTAAAAACCATAGCTTGAATTATATTATTTAAAACATATTGTTCCGTAAAAAAAGCTTGTTATAATTTAATATATTGATATATTATTAATATTGGGGGATAACGTTTGTATAAAATTCTTAAAAAAAAATTTTTGATTTTTTTGAAATTTTTCATTTCTCTTACTTTTTGTTTTCCGGCATTTTCATTTCAGATTGTATATGCTGACGGTTTATCTGTCGAAAAAGTAAATTATACGGAAGATTATAAATCACAGCAGGAAGTTGATGAAGAGTTATTCGACAATGAAAGTGAATATGAAGAGTATTATGTATATACAGAAGTTCCTGATGAAGAAACAGATACAAATGAAATAATTACACTTACTCCAGTTGAAAAATCAAAAAAAATAAAAGTTTTAGAAGCAACTATCGAAAAAAGTTACTCATTTCGTCAAGTAGAAGCTTTTAATACAATTTGGGACAATTCGGATAATTTCAGAACTTTATATCAAACAGTGCCGTCTATGATGCAAACACCTCCTTCCATTATACATGCTTCTTATTATAAATTTCTTCCTGATGAAAATACTTCCGTATATTGGGGACATGCTTCCTTATCTTCTTTTAAGGATTTATCTTTGGGTTTTATAAGTAAGCTTGAAAGTGATTATGATTCCGGTTTAAAAATCGAAACTAAAATAGGAAAAATAAATATGGGAACTGCCATATATAATTCTTTGGAAACTAATAATCCATCAGGCGGATTTGTCATTTCTTCCGATGAACTCGCTTTTAAAAAACTAAAAGGATCATTTATTTTAGGCGGTGGTGTTTACACAAATGAGGCAGGGAATAATGCCTCTTCAACTAATTCAGCAGGTTTGTTTACAAAATATAATTATCGCCGTTTTTCTATAGGTGTTCAGATTGCAAAAAATCAATATGCTTCCGGACAAGGTGCTTATGGAACAAGTTTTTATCTGTATCCTGAATATAAATTATCTGATTCTTTATATTTGAAAAGTAAATTTGCAAATCATGTTGATCAGCAATACTCTCAAGAAGAAGTTGGCTTAACATTCAAACCTTTTAAAAACAACTCAAATGATTTTTCCGTTAATTTTAATACGCAATTGTACCACGGTCAAGGCACAACAAATAAACAACGGTTCAAATTGAGTACCGAGTTTAAATTATAAAATAAAATCGGAAAAATAAAAATATTTCCGATTTTATAATTAGTATAAATTATATGATATTTTAATATTTTAAGCCTGCACGTCAGGCATTTTTTTAGCTGCTTTTGCAATATCACCGCTGTCAACTCCGTCTATTGTGTCAGTAACTGCCAATATAGGTTTTGCAACAACATCAACTTGACCTATGGTCTTTGAAATAAGTCCGCCTGTGAGTTTATCTCCTGCTCCCACCTGTTTGCCAACCGTACCGAAACTTAATGTATCAGCCGCCTGTAATACGCTGTTAACCGGACCTCCTTTGCCTTCATTTTCTTTTTGTGCAAAAATACTATCTTGATTTATTCCTGCACTTTTTGCAACTGTATTCACTGTTTCAGCCGTATCCACGACTTGTTTCGCAACTTGTACACCCTTTGCTATGACTGCCGGATTAATCATTAAACCTCCACATTTTTTAATTGTTTATTATATATATATAAAAAACATTGTAACAGTCAATTTTTTAATATTCTAAAAATTTGTTACAAATTTTAAAAAGATGAAAAGATATATGATCTTTTCATCTTTCTGATTTTTTGTTTTTAAATTTAATTACATTGCACCTTCGACTATTTGAACAAAACTTTCTGCTTTTAAGCTTGCTCCTCCCACAAGAGCACCGTCTATATCAGATTGTGCCATTTGTTCTTTTATGGTTTCAGGTTTTACGCTTCCGCCGTATAATATTCTGATATTATCTGCTGCCGTTGCATCCGAAGCTTCCCGAACAGTATCCCTTATCATTGATATGACTCTGTTTGCTTCAACCGCATCACAAGTTTTGCCTGTTCCTATTGCCCAAATCGGTTCATAGGCAATTATTGATTTTGATACTTCTTCCGAAGTTAAATCTTTTAATGCATTTTTTATTTGAGATGCAATATGTCTGTCTGTTTCATTCGCTTCTCTTTGTTCCAATGTTTCTCCGCAGCAGATTATAGGAATTAATCCGGCTGATAAAATTGCTTTCGCTTTCTTGTTAACCATTTCGTCAGTTTCCGCAAAATATTGCCGTCTTTCACTGTGTCCTATAATAATGTATTCGCAGCCCGCATCTTTTAACATTTCTACGGAAACTTCTCCCGTATATGCTCCGCTTTTCTCGTAATAACAATTTTGTGCCGCAAGTTTTACTCTTCCGCATCCACAGTCAGTAAGTGCTTTGTTCGCTGCATAAAGGCAGGTAAACACCGGTGCTATAACAACTTCCGGAAGTTTATCTTTGTCATATTCCTTTAATCCTGACATAACGTTGTTGACTAATTCTTTTCCTTCATCTTGAAGTTTATTCATCTTCCAATTTCCGGCTATTACAGGTCTTCTCTTCATCTTTTTATTCCTCATCCTTTTATTCTTTTGGGGCTTTATTAATTACCAAAATTATATATTCCTTTCAATGATAATTTCTTCTCCCCGCTTTTTCAAAATAACTTAAAAAAACTTTTATGTAAATCATTTATTGAAAACCGTATATCTTTTATTCAGAAATTTACTTTATTGCAAGAATGTGTCTTATCTGTTATAATTCCTATTCAAAAGGAGTATTATATGAAATATTTTATTAAATTTTTTACTCATCCTGTTTTCAATGTGCTTTGGTTTATTATTTTTAACTTATTTTATATAGTATTTGCTTTTGCAATAAGTTCTCTCGGTTTTTGGGATTTTGGCAGAGGAATAAGTTTTCCTCTTTTATTTTTGCTTAATTTAAATATCGTTATTCCGATTTTGTGTGTAATACTATTTTTCAGAAATAATAATAATTATACCGTTAACTATAATATATATAACATTTTTTGGGGTATAGAAATTCCGGTTATTGCGTTAATATCTTTAAGGGTTTGTTTATTAAGTGATATTACCCCGTTTTTTGTTTTTTTATTAACGGCAGTTACATTGGCTATTTTGGTACAAATTATTGATTATGCGGATATTAAACCTTTTAAAAAAACAAAAGTTATGGCTTTCGGCTTTGAAATTGCAGTGATTTTAGGAATTTATGCCTTAATTTTGAGTTCATTTTTTATATTACCTGTATTTTTTGATTTAATAAAAATGATTTGTACTAATTTTATACCATACATTTTTTCTTTCAAATGGCTTTTTGAAATTACTGAAACTTTTACGAACATTCGCTTCTTAGAAGCGATGTTGTTAAATTTACCTATGTATATTATTTATTTTTTATTCTTTGCATTTTTTGGAATATTGTTCGTGGCAATTTTTATAACTCCTTTTATATCTCTTTATATATACTTCAAAAATTTCATAAAATATGGCAGAGAATGTTTAAATAAAAAGATTTTTATAATTTTTGCTGTAGTTTTTATTGCCGTTACGGGCATTCTTGCTCATCAGCCAAACTATGCTAAAGTAGAATCCGCAATTGAAAAATTTCAAAATGCTAATGTTTATGAACAAAGAGCGGAAATTGCAAAAAAATATGTTTTAAACAATGAACGGATGTTTAAATCTGCAATATTGAACAGGTATTTAGCTAAATACAGGTATTTTGAAGATATTAATTACAATGGGATTGCAAAAAATTATAAAAACAAAAAAACAGGTATATTAATTCAAAATATATTTAATTTTTTTGCAGGTCCGTTTTTATTTAACGGAACATTTAATGCACAAAAAGCAAATTTTGACTATCAAATATTATTTGATTCTAATATTCAATTTGCATTTAAAGATAAAATAAGAAAAGCTGTTTATTCGACATTATTCGGAAGTGAAACCGCAGCAACTTTGCTGGACAGTGACGCAAAAGATGTTTTGCTCGTAAACAGAAAAACGGATATTCATTGCAAAGAAGGCATTGCTGTTGTCGGAGTTGAAGAAGAATATAAAAATCAATCTACAACCGATAAAGAAGTTTATTATCAATTTTATCTGCCTCAAGGTTCCGTAATAACCGATTTAAAATTAGGTGATAAACTTCAATTTCAGGGTAAAATTTCCCCTAAAGGAGCAGCAAGAAAAACTTATGAACGCCAAGTCGTAAATTTCAAAGATCCTTCTTTACTTGAAAAATCCGGATTAAATCAGTATACCCTCCGAGTTTTTCCGATTCCTGTTAAAAATACTCAAAAAATCCGTTATGAATATTTAACTCTTGTTCATAACAACAGGATTGAATTGCCTAATATTTATGAACGCAGGAATGTTTATGAAAATTTCAATACTAAAAAAACATTTATTCTTAATGATAATATTTTACAAAATATTAAAGATAATTCATATATTAGCGTTAATCAGAAAGTTTCATTGCCTCAAAATGTGAAAATCGGTTCTAATTATTATTCTCTGATTGAAAATTCCCAAAAATATGATGTTAAAAATAAAAAAATAGCAATTCTTTTAGATACTTCCTTCAGTAATAAAACAAATTGGAAAAATTTCCTAATTAAAGATGAAGCTTATTCTGATTTAACAAAAAATAATACAGTAGAAATATATTATTTTAATGATTTAATCAGTGAAAAGATTGATATAAATACTGCTCAACAAATAAACATAGGTCAAACAAAAAAGATAAATGCCATTAACAAAATGGGGGATAATTACGATATAATAGTAGTTCTTACAGACGGATCACAATTTGATGTTTCTGATGAAAAGACTGTTAATACAAAAATCCCTGTTTATATAATTCATGCAGACGGGAAAATACCTCCTTATGATAATACTCTCACCATAGGAATTATTAAAAGCAGAGGTGACATTGAAAAGAACATAAAAGATGTCCTTATCGATTATTTTGCCAAACAAGACAAAGATGTTTTATCCGTTACGGAAGAATACATTGTAAAAAAATGCGGAAATAGTGATTTTTCAAATAATGAAAATTTAAAAAAAATAATTACGGCACAAGTAATTAAAGACATAATAAGAAAAGAAAATATCAATGAAACAAAAGTCTTAGATTATATTCACAAACTTGCAAAAGACAATAAAATAGTTACGCAATATTCTTCTTATATAGCATTGGTCGATAAAAACCAGCAAAAATTACTTGAATATAATGAAAAATCGGAAGACAGATACATTGCCGATAAAAAAACGGGAGCGGACAGATTTGTTGATGATAAAATTTTTGATGAAGTTAAGGCTGTTCCGGAACCGAAAGAACAGATAATGCTAATTATTGGTATTTTGTTGATTATATCAGTATTGCTGAAAAGAAAATTTTTATGCAAAAAATAACTAAAATATGTATTTTTATTATTTTTTGTATGGCATTTTTGCCTAAACACAATTTTAATTTATCGATAAGGGAAATTATTTTTATATTATTATCCTTTATATGGTCTGTTTATGTGTTAAAGAGTGTTTTTTGTTCGGATTATTATAAGGTTTCTTTGAATAATTTTTTTATACTTTCGGGTATATTTATTTTAAAAATTATAAACATGGAAATGGTTATTTCCTATACAATATCTGAAATTTTATTTTTTATGGCAATGAGCAGTATTGCACAGATTTTTGAAGAAAAGAGAGAAAACAGAACAAAGATATTTTGGTTGAGTGTTTTAACAGTGTTATTTTTGCCGATAAAAGAATATATTCAAATTTTTATAGGAACACCTATAAGGTTTATCAGTGCGGAAATAATATCAAGAATATTTTCAGTATTTCAAATTGGAGAAATTTCCCAGACAGCTATAATAATGACTGAGAATAACATCACGGATATTCAAAGCAGTTGCAGCGGAAGCGGAACGATATGGGTTTTATTTGTTTTTATTGCGATTATAGGGTTAATTTTGAAATCTGAAATATCGATAAAATTAGTTTGTAATATATGTTTTTCGATTATTTTTTTTATATTTCTCAATATTTTAAGGATATCATTTATAATCTTATTAAATAATACGGTAATAAAAGATGAAACAATAATTCATATCGGATTAGGAATTATAAATTTTATCATATCGTTTGGAATGATATATTACTTATTTTTGGAGGCAGGGAAAAAAGGAGAAAATAAAGCCGTATCAGAGCCGATGAAAATAAACATTTTATATATTTTAATAATCGGATTAGTGCTTATTCCTTGTAATTTTGAATATGGTAAAACCCGGAAAAGGGAACCTGCAAAAATAAATATAGAAAAGGGACTAAGTTTTAAAGAAGATGAGTCAAAGTTTTTTTCCGAACACAATGCTGATATAAAAAAGGAATTATTAGGGAAGATAATCAAATTGAGTATTCAAACAGAGAGCTGGACAGCACATCATAATCCGGTAAATTGTATCAAAGGAAGCGGGATGGAGATAAAAAAAGTAAATACAATTGTATTTCAAAATAAATTCATTAAGGAAGTTATTACAAATAAGGGTTATATATATTATTTTTTCACGGACGGAAAAATCGTCACGGATGATTATTATAAAAGGATTTATTATGCTTTAATTACAAAATCAAAGGAATGGAAGCTGAATGAATATTTAAGCAAAGAGGAGATAAATAAAGGATTTTTAGAAGAAGAGATGATGAAATCTGTGGCAGAAATGCAAAAGCAGAGAGGAAATAAAGCGAATGAGGGAGAAATGAGTCATAGATAAGCTAAATATAAAAAGTTGCAGTGGAAATTATTAAAGAAGATTGTGAAAGTGAAAATATTATAAAGAGAGTTACAAAACTTTGCAAACGAGTTGATTTTAAAATTCAGCATGTATAATCAAAATATATAGTGTCTATCCCAACTGTAAAATCAGTTTATCGAAGTTTGGATAGAGTTGGTGTGTAGAAATAAATGAGTATTTGTTATCTTAATCATAAGTATCTCAAGGATAATGCAAAACCCGGAAGCTGGCGTCGGGGATATGAAGTTTATCAAAAAAAGCTTGTTGAAAAAGCCGAGATTAAACGAAATGTATTAAAGGCGGAGGTAAAGGGAAATTTTAAAGATCATTATGATGTTTCCTTAACATTCAGAAAGGGAGAAATTATACCGAGCTGTTCTTGTCCTTTGGAAGAGAAATGGTGTAAGCATGCAATAGCTCTTGGGTTAATGGCAATAGACCATCACATATACGATGAATATGCCCGGAAGAGGTATAAAATAGCGATTGACTATTCAGATGAAAAGACAGAAGTTGAAGCAGAGCCGCAAGGTTCATATGTATTTCATTTTAACCCAAAGAGAAGACAAAATTTTTTTTCATTGTTAGTAATGGACCGAGAAACCGGAAAAGTGATAAGAGATTTGGAAGGGGTATTAAAGAGAGTAATAGAAGCCCAAAAAAGCAATCCCGAATTTGAATTAAATTTTGCACAAAAGGTAAACATAGAAATTTTCAAAATGCTAATAAAAAATTCCAGATTGGATAAAAAGGCCGGCTGGTATGATGTTCCAATATTAAAATTTGATGCATTTTTCAAGCTAATGTCAAAAGCGGAAGAAGTAATTGACGGGAGAACGAAAGCGAGATTAAGATTCATGCCGGAGGTATGGACGCTGTGTGTTTCAGTTAATTTTTCAATGGTAGGGAATGTATTAGTAGCGTTATATTGGGAAAGACCGGATAAAGATGACATTTTACCCTTTGAAGAAGTGAGATATTTTTCGAGGCAGCTGCAATGGGGAAGGTATAAAAACGTAATATTTCCGACGAATATAACAGTTTCAGAACTACCCCAAAATCTTACAAAAGCATCATTTACGGATGTAAAAGATGCGGAAGGAGCGAAATTTCTATACGAAGAGCTGCCAAAATTAAAAGAGATTACGAAAGTAGAGACAGCAGAAGTCATAGATAAATTAACTCTTGAGAAAAGTTACCCGAAAAAAATAGTAACACTTGGACTTGACTATGACGGATCTTTAAAAGCATCTTTAGATTTTGATTATGACGGAACGAAAGTGCCGTACAGCAAGCAGGATAAAAGTGCATATGTAACGATAAAAAAGCCGAAAGAAGACTTACTGTACTGGGTCAGAAGAAATAAAAGCCATGAAGAGCAAGCATATCAAATGCTTTTAAGTTGTAAATTTGCACCGATGCAGACGAATAATCTTGCTATGGAGAAAGAAAATGCAATAGATTTTTATAATTATTATATCAAACAGGCGGGTGAAGATTGGGTATTTGAAGAGAAAGACAATATGTCATTTTTTAAACTTGCGTCGAAGCCGTTTGAATTATGTGCAAATTTAGATTTCAGTTCTGAATCAAAAGACAGTTTTATAATAGAATTATACGGAAAGATTGAAGATGAGATAATACCGTTTAATGATTTATACGAAATTGTGTTAGATAATAATAAATATTATAAAGCGAAATCAAAGGGATTTGTAGAGCTTCCGGTACAGGAAATATTTTCGTTAATGAAATCATTTAATACAATTGATGTTTATAGAAACGATGAGAATAAATACGTAATAAAAACATACCGAGCCGGAATAGTGTCAGAGATGCAAAATTTAAAGATGACACTAAAAATGAGCCGAAAATTTTCTAAATTTTGGAAACAGATTTCAACATTTTCGGAGATGGACAGTGTTACTCTGCCAAAAAATGTAAAAGCAGACTTCAGGGAATATCAAATAAAAGGATTCAGCTGGTTATGGTTTTTGTACCAGTACGGATTAAATGGGATATTAGCTGATGATATGGGGCTTGGTAAGACGTTGCAGGCATTAACGCTTGTACAAAAAGCGAAAGAGAAAGACCGGCATGCACCAAATTTAGTAATATGTCCAACATCGGTAGTATTCAATTGGGAGTCAGAAATTCAAAAATTTGTTCCGAATTTAAAATGTTTAAAATTAACGGGAACGGAAAGAAGAGATTTTTTCAAAGACATAGACAAATATGATGTAATAATAACGAGTTATGCATTAGTCAGAAGGGACATAGAAGAGCTTGTAAAACATAAGTTCAGATATATAATTCTTGATGAATCGCAAAATATAAAAAATGCAGACAGTATGACAGCCCAAAGTGTAAAGAAATTAAAATCATCGCATAAGCTTGCACTTTCAGGAACGCCTATTGAAAATAAACTGGAAGAATTATGGTCAGTATTTGATTTTCTAATGCCGGGATTTTTATTTGAAGAGTCGGAATTTAATTACAGATACGTAACGCCAATAACAGAGAGGGAAGACAAGACAGTTGAAAAAAGGTTAAAATCGCAGATATACCCGTTCATATTAAGACGAATGAAGAGAGATGTTGCTAAGGACTTGCCGGATAAAGTAGAGAATATAGCATATTGTGAATTAACAGCGGAACAAAAAGACTTTTATTTGGAAGTATTGGATAGTACGAAAGAAGAATTATTCAAATCAATCGAGCAAAACGGACTGGAGAAAAGCAGGCTTTCGATATTTTCAGCCCTGTTAAGGTTAAGGCAGATATGCTGTCATCCAAAATTATATGATAAAACGGGAGTAAAAGGAGATATACAATCAGGGAAATTTGAACAGTTAAAAATAATGCTTGAGCAGATTATTGCGGAAAAACACAGAGTATTGTTATTTAGTCAATTTGTAGATATGCTTGATATAATCAAAGCCTGGTTAGTCAGGGAGGAAATAAAGCATGAATATCTTACAGGAAAGACAAAAGACAGAGGAGAAGTTGTAGAGAGATTCAATAGTGATCCTACGATACCGATATTTCTTGTAAGTTTAAAAGCCGGAGGAACGGGATTAAACCTAACTGGAGCAGATTATGTAATACATTATGATCCGTGGTGGAATCCGGCAGTTGAAGATCAAGCAACAGATAGAGCCTATCGTATAGGGCAGACGAAAAAAGTATTTGTATATAGGATAATTACAAAAGGTACAGTAGAAGAAAAAATCCAGAAGCTAAAACAAAGAAAAAGAAATCTTGTAGATTCAGTAATTTCAGTTGACAGAAATATAGGAAAGAGTTTAAGTTATGCAGATTTGCAAGATATATTTTCATTAGATTAAATAATAAATACTTGATAAAAAGTTTTTATAACATATAATCAAATAAAATGCTGGTATAGCTCAGTCGGTAGAGCAACTGATTCGTAATCAGTAGGTCGCAGGTTCAAATCCCGTTACCAGCTTTTTAAAAAAAATGTGATGTTGTTTATGAATAGAATATGTTAAAATTAAAGGATATATATTAACATCCGAAGCTTTTAATCGGATAAATAATTTTGATGGGTTTTGAAAATGAACATTTTGCTAAAGTTAAAACTATTAGTCAAACTCAACCTTGCTTAATGTTTTTGATTTTTAATATAATTAAAAAGGACACAAGACTTACCTAACCTAAATTCTTTGAGACTCGCTCATAGATTGTCTGCGTCCTTTCATTCAACGAGGCTTTAAAATACCCATCTCCGATAAAGCAAGGTTAGGTTATGCCTATGTCTTAAAACCGGAACCTGCACTATGGAAATGCCGGGAAAAAGAGAGCTGTTGAGGCTTGATATGGAGCGGAAGAAACGAGCATTTAAAATGCGCCATCTTTTCTAAAGGATTTAAAAGAAATTCCTATGGAAGAAATGTATGAGAATTATAAGGTGGCATATAGAAACGAAGAATTGGAAATTCGAATTAAGAACGCTCCAAAATCGGTTTCAAGGTTATTGAGAATAAGTTTTGATGAAGTAATAAAATTGCAAAAGAACAAGAAGAACTCAAATTATTGAAGTATAAACTTTAACACGAGCTTTATGAAAATACGAAGAAATAGTACTATAAAGGCATTTTTATATTTTAAATACTGGAATCATAACACATCTTCACAATCTGCCAATAAGCAATATTCATGCTAAAATAAGAATACACGAAAGGGTTAGATATGGCATTAAAATTGGAAGTTCAATATATTCTCCACTAAGAGATAAATGGCTTGTATTAACACCAGAAGAACAAGTAAGACAGAATTATATATGTCGCCTTGTTAATGTTTATGGCTACGACCTTGAACAAATGGACGAAGAATTAAAGGTAAATAACTCTCATCGCGGACAGGGTAAAGCCAGAGCTGATATTGTTATTTGGAAATCAAAAGAAGATAAAAAGAAGAATAAAACTGCTTTTATCGTAATAGAATGCAAAGCAGAAACCGTAAAAATAAGACAAGAAGATTACTATCAAGGTGCAAATTATGCCGCATGACCCGGTGCAAGCTTCTTTGTAACAACAAACGAAAAAGAAACTAAATTTTTTCGTGTAGATAAAGATTCTATGCCAAAAGATCTTGATGAAATTATAGATATTCCAAATGCTTCAATTATTAATGACCAAAAGAAAGTTGATAAATTGTTGTCGCAAACTAAGGCTTTTTCAAGAGATGAGTTTGCTAAACTGCTTCAAAAATGTCATAACATCATTAGAAATAATGATAAATTATCTCCGGAAGCTGCATTTGATGAAATCAGTAAAATTTTGTTTATGAAAATAAGATATGAGAGAAATCCTGATGAAGAAGTTTTATTTTCATTGGAAAAATTTCAAAGAGATGAACAACAGTTTGAAAAGAATATCAAAAAGCATTTACCGGCAGAAGCTCAAATCCCTTATATGCAATATTTGTTTAAAGCTACAAAAGATGAATTTTCTGAAGATAAACTTTTCGATTCTTATGAAACCATTAAAATAAAGCAATATAGCTTTGAACAAATTGTAAAAGAACTTGAGAAATACAATTTATCTGCCACATCTGATGATGTTAAAGGTATTGCATTTGAACATTTTTTGGGTACAACCTTTAGAGGGGAATTAGGGCAGTTCTTTACTCCTCGTACAATTGTAGATTTTATGGTAGAAGTTTTAGATCCACAAGAAGGCGAAACTATATGCGACCCAACTTGTGGTTCCGGCGGATTTTTAATCAAATCTTTTGAATATATAAGAGATAAAATAGAAAAAGATGTTGAAAACTATAAAAAAGAATTAAAAGCTGAACTGTTTGATGAAAAATATGAAAAACTTTCTGAGAAAGAACAATTGGAAGTAAATGAAAGATATAGTAATATTCTGAAAAAATTAAATTCAGATATTAACGTACCAAACAAAGCATACTCAAAACAAACAGAGGCAGAGAAAAATAGAAGAATTTCAAAACTTTCATCAAGCTGCATATATGGAACAGATGCCAATCCAAGAATGGCAAGAACATCTAAAATGAACATGATAATGCACGGCGATGGACACGGCGGAGTCCATCATCACGATGGTTTGATAAACGTAAATGGAATTTTCGAAAATAGATTTGATGTTATCTTAACCAATCCTCCTTTTGGTGCCAGAATTGAAAAAGATTACAAATTAAGTGAAACAGATCGTTTTTATGATGAAGAAAAACTAAAAGAATATGAGAAACGCTACGGTGATGATTGTATTAAACAAATTAAAGAACTTAATGCCGCTATTGATAAAGGTCAAAAAATTCTTGATAGATTTGATTTAGGTAAAGTTAGCGGTTTGTCTGAAGTTTTATTTATGGAAAGATGTTTAAAACTTCTTAAACCCGGCGGTAGAATGGGAATTGTTTTACCTGAAGGTGTTTTAAACAATTCTAACTTACAAAAAGTAAGAGATTATTTTGAATCGGAAGCAAAAATTTTATTAATTACTTCAATTCCTCAAGATGTTTTTGTAGCATCAGGAGCAACCATTAAACCAAGCTTATTATTTTTCAAACGCTTTACAGAAGAAGAAAAACAACAATATCTTAAAATTAAAACGCAAGTAGAAGCAGAAATACAAAAGGATGTTAAAGTAGAGCTGGATAAATGGTTTGAAATAGAAAAAAATAAAATTTTATTATTAAAGCTACCTCAGAAAAAAGCTCTTACAACATTAACTGTTTTAGAAAAACAATACAATAGGACTTTAGAAAAAGAATTTCAAAATAAAATGGATACAATTGGCAAAGATAGAATCAAAGAACTTTTCAATTATGAAATTCCGATTGTACAAGTTGAAAAAGCTGGTATTACAACAACAGGTGGAAAGTGCGAAAACGAGCTTGAAGATGTTGCAAAAGAATTTAGAATATATCGGCAAAACAATAGTTTATGGCAAGATAATAAATTGGATATAGCATATGAAATTAAAAATAATAACTTGGTACGAATAACAAATGGTGAGGAACAAGTTATTGATGAATAATAATGTGTTTTCATATCTTAATTTTATCAAATTTTCGCAACTTAATCTGTGGGATTTTAAGCGTTATACAACTAGTATTGTTAATTCCAAATATCCTATTGTTAAATTGTCAGATTATATTCAAGAAGAAAATTCAAAAATAAAACCATTTGAAAATCCTGAAGAAGAATATGAAATACTAGGGGTAAATAATAAAACTGGATTGTTTGATGCTTATATTGAAAAAGGTAGTAAAATAAACCAGCCATACAAAATTGTTAAAAACGGATTTCTTGCCTACAATCCTTATCGTATTAACGTTGGTTCTATTGGCTTAAAAACAGAAAATCAAAAATACAAGTACATAAGTCCTGCTTATGTTGTTTTTAGTTGTAGAAATGGTTTGTTGTCTGAATTTTTGTATATACTATTTAGAACAAACAAGTTTAATGAATTAATTAGGGACAACACTACAGGTTCCGTAAGACAAACTTTATCATTTACCTCCATGGAAAATGTTAGAATTCCATTACCATCATTAGAAATCCAGGAAGAATTTGTCAAAAAATATAATTATAAAATTAAACTTGCAGAAGAACAAGAACAAAAAGCAAAAGTCCTTGAAAATAATGTAGAAGAATATATTGAAAAACAACTAGGAATTAATTGCACTAACAATATTACACATACAAAAGAATACAGTTATTTAACTTTTTATAATTTAACAGATTTATCAAGGTGGGATCTGTACAAAAATGATTGCAATTCTTTTGTTTCGTCTAAATATAAATTTTCAAAATTAGCAAATATTGTAACGGGTAAACCTTTGTACGGTGCGGGAGAAAAAGGAGTTAAAAAGAAATCCGATATTCGATATATTAGAATTACAGATATAAATGAAGATGGAACATTAAACGATGATTTTGTTTCCATAGAAAAAGTAGACTCAAAATATTTATTAGAAGAAGATGATTTTCTGATTGCACGTTCAGGAAATACTGTAGGGAAAACTTTTTTGTATAAAAAAGAATTTGGAAAATGCATTTATGCTGGGTATTTAATAAAATTCAAATTAGATACACAAAAAATAATTCCAGAGTATTTGTTATATTACACAAAATCAAATATCTATAAACAATGGATTGCATCAAACCAAAGAGCTAACGCTCAACCAAATATAAATAGTAATGAATATCTTGAAAGTCCAATAATAGTTCCTTCAATAGATGAACAAAAAAAGATTGTGAATGAGTTATCTAAAATTAAAGAACAAATAAAATTATATAAAAAAGAAGCCGAACAAAACAGAATAGCAGCACAGGAAGAATTTGAAAAGGAGTTGTTTGAATAATTATGAAAATAAAAACTGGTTTTATGGCTGAAAGTAATATTTTTTATCAATCTATAGATTTTAAATTAATTAGCTTAAAAATTAAAAATTTTAAAAATTTGAAAGATATCACTATCAATTTTGAGAATAATAAAAATTTAACGATAATAATAGGAAATAATGCTAGTGGCAAAAGCAATATTCTTGAAGCGATCAGTGCTATATTTACAGAAATATATACAAGAAGAAGATATGTAGGTTTTAAGTATGAATTTAGATATATCTATAACAACGAGCACATATCCATAATAAAAAATGCACATAATCCTAATTTTTATGTAGCAGAAAGGCAAATTTCTAAATCTCAGTTTTTAAGTAGTGGTTATATGCCATCAAAGGTAATTTCGCTATATAGTGGTGATGAAACAAGAATGTGGGAAGAATACTACGCAAAATTTTATAAACAATATTTAAAGGAATTGGGTATTGGGGGGTATCATACTTATTCTAAAAATTTACTATATATAGATAAAAACTACTGGAATATTGCATTTTTAGTACTTCTTACATCTGATTTAAAAGAACATAAAAAATATGTTAAAGAAAAACTACACGTACAATCAGTAGAAAATATTGAATTTTATTTTAAACCAGACAAAATCGAATCATGTATAAATCCTATCCTTTCACAGTTTATTAAGAAAATAAATCCAAAACACGAACGCAAGATAGTTATACAATTAAAGAAATTAAAAAGAATATTAAAAAATACAGCAAAAACAAATATTGAAATATTTGAGTTATTAATATATGCAAATATGCCAAGAGTAAATAAAATAATAACAAATATTAAAATAAATTTTAATAGTGGTTTAACATTGAAGATGTTAAGTGAAGGTGAAAAAAAACGTATCTTATTAAAAACTGTGCTTGACTTAGTTGCGAATGAACGCTCTATAGTGCTATTAGATGAGCCAGATGCCCATATACATGAAATAGGGAAAAAAGATTTATATATTTCTTTAAAACAATCTACAAGGGAAGAACACCGACATGTTATTATGACGACACATTCTCCTTCTATAACTTGTGAAGCTGAAAGTTGCAATATCGTAATGATTGATAATATCGATAATGAAACAAAAATAATTCCAACAGAAAAAAAAGAAAATATTCAAAGATTAACAGGAGGAGATTGGACTGTTTTAGAACAAAACATTATTATAAACTCTACTAATCCTTTAATCTTAGTAGAAGGAAAATCTGACATTAAATATATACGAAAAGCACTAAGCCAATATGAAGAATATCAAGACATAAATTGGGATTTTCTTTCATTTGGTGGAACTGGTAATGCTAAAGATTTTGTAGAAGAATTTCGCAAAAATATTTCTGGAAATAAAAAAGTTATCGTTTTATTCGATAGAGATGGTGATAAGGGTAGCGGAGGTGTTAAAGGATTAAAAGATTGTATTTCACCACATCCTTCTGATGGTGGAATAAATGACAAAAACATTTATCAAGACCATAATTTTTATTTTTTGCTACTTCCTAAAACCGAGGAATGTAATAATGAAAATACAAAATTTTTAATCGAAGATTATTTTTCAAAAGATTGTATTAAAAATTATGCCAAAAATTTCATAACAGAAAATAACGAAGTTTTAAAATCATACAAAGGACTTGATGAAAAGATAAAAGCAAAATTAATGATCGATATAAATTCTAGTGATTTATGCTTTTATGGTTTTAAAATACTAATATCAATAATAAATCGTATATTATCAGGAAAAATAAAACCTATTGACATAAACCAGAATAAAACTTGATTTAATTCTGACTTTGAGTGATGAATACGACACCTGAACATAAAAGGAGGTCGTATGGAAAAAGCCGGATTGAATATTACTCCAAAAAAGTTTAAACAGTTGAGCAAGTAGTCAGAAAATATTTATAATACAGCAGTTGTTATTGATTATTTTGTGGCAAATCAGCCTGAGATTGAGGAATGTTATAATCTTTCACCAGTATTAAACCTTACGAAATGATACTGATGTTTTAAATGCATTTTTCATTGATCACGAAAAGGAGGTTGAAGAATAATTTGGGTACAGTTCATAAAACAGGTTTTGAATTAATTTGGCGGTTTATCCATTCCATAATTATAGAAACAAGATATTGTTGTTCGCTGGCAGTTAGTTCTCTGTGTTGAGGAAATTTGTGCCATTTTTCGATACACCCTCTGCAGCAAGTAGCAGTTGCATGTTGAGCGATAAAAACCGGATGTCCTCGCATTGGAGTTTGTTTGCCGTCATTAACAAGTTCTGCCGGGGCAACTCTGTTCCTGATAAAATCTTCTGCGTGGCTCTTGATTTTATCAAGACCTTTGTCCTTGATATATTCAAACTCTTTTGCTCGGAGTTTAAATCTGTTCCTGAACTTTGATTTTGATAATCTATCCAAAATATCCATAATTATTGATTCAAAATCCTTTTATAAATTTCAATAATTGCATCGTTTATATCTATAAAAATAACTTTTTCGAGACAATTATTATTGGAAATAAATTCTTTTACTGTTTCTGTTGCTATTTTGCAGGCTTCTTTTAACGGAAAGTGATAAACACCACAGGAGATAGCAGGAAATGCAATTGTTTTAATGCCGTTTTCTTTTGCAAGATTTAGAGCGGTATTATAACAAGACTTTAAAAGTTTTCGCTCGTTACTTTTTCCACCATGCCAGACAGGGCCTGCTGTATGAATTACATATTTTGCCGGCAATTTGTATCCTTTGGTAATTTTTGATTGACCTGTTTTGCAACCGTTCAAAATTCGGCATTCTTCTAAAAGTTCTTTGCCTGCGGCATGATGAATAGCTCCGTCAACACCTCCACCACCTAATAAACTTGTATTTGCGGCATTAACAATCGCATCAACTTCTAACTTTGTTATATCATCCTTTAAAACTTCAATTTGGGTCATAAACTAACATCTCCTAACACCAATTATAGCATTGATTTTGAGATTTAATTCACATTTTTTACACGAAAAAATAAGAAAATCTTACACTTCTTTACAGGAAATTTATAAAATCTGAAAATTATCTTCCATTTTTTGCAGAAACAGGAAATTATATCTGCTTTCAAAATCAGTCAGTTTATAAAAACCTAAATTTCTGCTAATTTTATTTGCATGTTTTTATCAAGCAACAGCTTTATGTGAGTGTTCAATAATAAGTCAAAATTATCTGTTCTAATGTCTTTAAAAAGTAGTCCCTTTTGCTTTTTGAAATTTTATTAATAGGATATCAGGGATTTTTAACAACCTAATTTTAATTATTATTTATATTTTTGTAGGCTAAAGTCCTGCCCGGCGGACTAAAAATTAGTCGCAGCAATAAAATTAAGCAAAATTAGGCGAGGTTCGAATACTTCCGCTCCACAATAATCAAACTAAGTGATTCAAATAATCAAACCTTGTGTATCTTTACAATGAATTTTCCGTAGATATTTACTTAACAATCAAAATAAATATCTACAGGCTTGGTAAAAGATTAAACTTAAAGATATAATTTTTTATTTGTGTGAGACAAGTTCATTAGACAACTAATTAATTTTGTTGTTTTTTTTTATATAAAATGACATAATTGTTATATTATTAGACTGTAAAGGATTTTTTTTTGAAATATGTTTCCTGTCAATATATTAATCATGGACTTTGTTTTCAAGATTCACGCATAGTGTACTGTACTGTTGGAAATCAGAGTATGGAAAAAAACTATTCCGTTTTAAAAGAAAATTATAACGGAGAGAAAATAGACTGGGACTCTCTTTTTTTAAGAATTAATAATGATAAAAAAAATTTAAAAAGAGGAATTATTCCAAAATCCTGTATGGGTTGTTATATGCTTCAAGAAAGAGATTGGGATAATGAAGTTAAAAGCAAAAAATTTAAATATCTTTTACTTTCTAACTGGAGTGCTTGCAATTCTGCTTGCAGATATTGCTGGCGTGATGGACAAGATTTTTTAATAGATGATATTGATAATAATTCTATTATTAATGAAAATGATACTTATAATATAGTACCAATTATTGAGGATTTGATTGACAAGAATTATCTTGATAAAGAAGTACAGGTTGACATTGCAGGCGGTGAGCCTACTATGTATTACAAATTTAATGAAGCACTTTATCTTCTTGTTAATGCCGGAGTAAAGCATATTACAATTTTTTCCAATGCCATTATTTATAGCGAACAAATAGAATATGCAATTCAAAAGGGTGCTGCTGACATTCTTGTTTCAATAGATGCCGGAACGGCTGAAATGCATAAAAAATTAAAAAGGATAGTTGCTTTTGATAGAATTTGGAATAATGTTGATAAATATTGCTCGGTCTTAAATCCGGAAAATAAAAATAAGGTAAAAGTAAAATACATAATTGTAATTGGATATAATGACAGTAGAGAAGAAATATATAAGTGGATTTTAAGAAGTATTAAAGCAAATGTTTCGGAATTAATTCTACAGGCAGATGATTGTATTTATATGAAAAAAAATCCTAAAAAAGAAAGTTTGGAAAAAGTTATAGAACTCACAGAATATTTTCTTGAGGTTGTTAAATTTTTTAATTACAGATATATTTTATATTCGAATGTATTAAATGCATATACAATGCTAAACCATTCTATTCCTCAATATTACGGTTAATTTAAAGAGAATTTCGACTGATTATTCGGGATATTTTAAATGTGTTTTTTATTTTTTTGAATATTTTACATTTTCAGCGGAACCTGTTTCATATGGTGAGAGAGGACTTTTTGTAAAACAAAATCAGAGCGGATTTTTGGCAGAGTGAAGTCGAACAAAGTGAGCACAACTCGTAAGCAGGAGTTTTTCTTCGTTTCATTCTCGGACATTGTCCTCAAACATTGAAATTTTTTAACGCAAACTTCAAAAACATACAAATACTCACTACATTATGCTCGAAATTAT
>CANQLA010000011.1 GCA_947624605.1 Candidatus Gastranaerophilales bacterium
CCTTCTATCAGGACGCGGAAAAGCCGGGCGGCGACGTGTATCACTTTGCGGGGCTATACTATTTGCAGGAGCCGTCTGCGATGTGCGCCGCGCCCATGCTCAAAGTGCGCCCGGGGGAGAGGGTCTTGGATCTCTGTATCGCTATCGCTGTTTTTCCGGTTTGTCTGTCTCCTATTATAAGTTCTCTTTGACCTCTTCCTATCGGCGTTAGTGCATCTATCGCTGTTAACCCAGTCTGCAACGGTTCATCTACCGGTTTCCTCGTAACAATACCCGGTGCTACAGTGTCTATTGCCCTTGTTGTATTCGTTTTTATATCCCCTTTACCATCTATGGCTTTTCCTGTAGGATCAATTACCCTTCCTATTAATCCTTCTCCTGTCGGAACTGATGCTATTCTTCCTGTTGTTCGTACCGTCATTCCTTCTTTAATTCTCGTATAATCTCCTAAAATAACTACCCCTACATTGTCTTCTTCTAAGTTTAGTATCATTCCAAGAGTGTTATTTTCATCATCAAATTCTACCAGTTCACTCGACATAGCATCTCTCATTCCGTATAGCCTTGCAATACCATCTCCGACTGATAATACGGAACCTATACTGCTTACATCCGTCTCAACTTTGTATTTTTCTATTTTCGTCTTTAATATCGATGTGATTTCTTCAGGTTTTATGGTTGCCATTTCTCTTTCCTTTTATATCAATTGCTTTTTTATATTTTTTATTCTTGTTCTTATAGAATTGTCCAGCGTCTTTCCTTCTATTTCAACTATTAATCCCGCTATAATTTCCGGCTTTATTTCATATTCTATTTGGACTTTTTTTCCTATCATCTGCTCTATTTTATTTTCTAATTTTTCCTTTAAATATCCTTTTATTTCTACTGCACTAATCGCTTTTACTACTGTTATCCCTGTCTTTTCCTTTATCAGTTTTTCAAATTCATCTGCTATTATCGTTAGTATTTCTATTCTACCATTATCTACAAGTATATATAAAAAATTTATTGTCGTTTCGTTTATTTTTTCCCTAAATAATTGATTGATAACATCTTTTTTATCATTTAGCGTTATTACCGGATTCTTAAAAAAGTTTTCAAGTTCTTCATTTGAATTAATTGTCTGTGCAACAAATTTTAAATCAGTATTTATATCGCTGATTTTCCCTTGCCTTTCACCTACGTCATATAGGGCTTCAGAATATTTTTTGGCTGTTCTTATCTCTTTTGTGTTGTTTTTTCCCATTTATTGCACCAATTTTTCAATCGATTGTTCTATTAGTCTGTCGTGAAGATCCTCTATATCTCTTAATTTTTTTTGTATGTCTTGTATAGATTCTTCAACAGATGTTTGTACCGCTTCTTTCG
The DNA here is from genome assembly GCA_947624605.1 of Candidatus Gastranaerophilales bacterium. Taxonomy (GTDB): domain Bacteria; phylum Cyanobacteriota; class Vampirovibrionia; order Gastranaerophilales; family Gastranaerophilaceae; genus RUG841. The sequence goes on from CANQLA010000011.1 coordinate 1,369, forward strand.
TTAATATTGTATTTATTTTCGTTACTTCGTTCTTAATCACTTTGTCTGTATTATTGATTATTGCTTGTTTTGCTTTTTCTGTGTCTTCTTTTACCTTTTGTTCTAAGGATTTTAATGTGTTTAATGCCGTATTTTTTATATTTTCTGCTTCTTGCGGGGTTTTTGCATAATCGCTTTTTACTTCCTCAAGATTTTGCTCTGCTTCTTCTTTCGCTTTTACAGAATTATTTATTTCTGCTGCTGTTCTATCTGCTTTATCTTCAATCGCTCGTTTTATTCTCGGAATTCCCAACCAGCCGATAATTCCTGCTAAAATTACAAAATTTATTGCGTTTGAATGTATTATGTTTTCCCAAGAAAAATCAAACATTTTCCACCTCCAATATTTTATTTGTGATGATTCTTGAAATGTTTTTGGATTTTTCTTTTAACTCTTCCTTTGAATTTATGCTTTCTTTATTTAATTCTCGTTTCTCATTTTCTGCTCTTTGTTTTTGCTCTTCGGTAAAATTGTTCATTATCTCTTTGTTTTCAGATTTGACACGTTCTAACCCGTTATCAACCGTGGCCTTTGCATTCGCTCTTGCAGATTGTATCTCCCTTTCCTTTTTTTCTTCAAGTTCTTTCGATTGATTGTTTGCATCTGCAATTTTCTGCTCATTTTTTTCTATGAATGCTTTTCTTTCTTCCATAATTCTTAAAATAGGTTTATAAAATATTGTATTCATTATGAATACAAAAATTATAAAACTTATCGCAGATATTAAAAATGTAGCATTAAATTCCACTTGAATTTCCCCTTAACCCATTAATCCGGATAATTTCATAGCTATAACAAATGCATAAATTGCACATGCTTCTGATAATGCTGCACCAAGAAGGAAGTATGTAAAAGCTTTTCCGGCAATTTGCGGCTGCCTTGAAACTGATTCCAACAATCCTTTTGTTGCAACTCCTATACCTATTCCGGCACCGATTGCTCCAAATCCGATTGCTACTCCTGCTCCTAATTGCGCTAAATCTGTTGTCATTTATTTCTCCTTTCGCATTTTTCGTCTTTATTTTAACTTTCTTCTTCAGATATTGCAGAAGAAATGTATACTATTGTTAACATTGTAAATACAAGTGCTTGTACAAATGCAACTAAAAGTTCATATAACATTGCCGGAAGCGGCAATCCGTACGAACATAATCCTATTAATGCACTTATTAGTATTTCTCCGGCAAGTATATTCCCAAAAAGACGGAGCGCCAATGTTAACGGTCTTGTAAACATATCTAACAGTTCTACTAAAAACATTATTATGTCAATAAAACTGAATCCGTGTATGAAAAATTTTATTTTCTTCTTTTTTATTCCGCATGCTACATAATATACTAATACTATTATCGCCATTGCTGCTGTTAAATTTATATCATTTGTCGGAGATGCAAGTTCTCCTTTGCTTAAATGAAATAGCCTTAAAGGCAGCTGACCGGCCAAATTTGCCGTTACTATAAATAAAAATAATGATGCTGCTAATGGAATGTGTTTCTTTCCTTCTTTTTCTCCTATCATTGATTCTGTTAAATTTACAAACATTCCTACGATTGATTCTGCAAAAGACTGTATTTTTGTAGGTATAATCGTTAATTTTCGGGTTGATATATATGCAAAAATTATTATTACCAGCATTGCTCCCCACATTGTTATCAATGTGTCGACATTAACTGTAATTCCAAATATATTTTTTGTTAAATGTTCCATATTTGTCCTAACTTAAATTTTATACTATCACAAAATTTTTGTATTGATAATTTTGTGAAGTTATTTGATACTTTTTATATGAATAAAAGAATTTTAATTATTTTATTTACTTCTTTATATTTACTGGGAATTTCGGCTGTATTGGTTAATTATGTCATCCTCTTTTCCTGTGTGATTTTTTTATTGTTAACTTTTTTAACTTTTAAAAAATTTATTTTTGAAAAAGATGCTATTGTTTTATTCTCTATTTTTGCTTTTGGTATATTAAATTGCTCTTTGAGATTAAATAATACTGACTTTTTGGCTTCTTTTGCCCCGCAAAATGACATCTCTGTTACAGGAAGAATTTCTTCTCTCCCTTCTTCTTCTTCACAAAATTATACAAAATTTATCGTCAACGTAGAGAAGTTTAATCTGCCAAACGAACCTGAAGTAATTACTAATTCAAGAACTATTGTTACTCTTTTTGCTCCCAAGTCTGTTTATAAAAATATTGAAACCGGTGATTTGATTTCATTAAAAGGCAGACTTACCAAGCCTAAATATTCTAAAAATCCTTCCGAATTCTGTTATGCTACTTATTTAAAACATAAAAATATTTTTTCAAGATTATTTGTGGAAGAAAATAACTATTCCGTTATTTCTAAACCTAAAAATCAACCTTACAAATTTTTAGCTCAATTGAACAGATTGAGAAATAAAATTTTAGATTTACATTCTCAAAATATTAAATCACCTGAAATTGAACTTTTAGGAGGAATTGTATTCGGTGATGATGCCGTGAATCCTACACCTGAGATGCAAAATGATTTTAAAAACTCCGGACTTACACACATTATTGCAGCTTCCGGTATGAATGTCACTATTATTTTCGGAATATGGTTTTTTATTTCTCAAATATTTAGAATTCACTATAAATTGTCTATTATAATAGGTATGCTTTCTGTTGTGTGTTATACCTGTATGACAGGTTTCGGTCCTCCTGTTTTAAGGGCTGCTTTAATGCTTATTTTAATTCTGTTTGGAAAATTGATTGACAGAAAGGCTGATTCTATTTCCATACTTTTTATTGTTGCTTTTATTATGCTGCTTATTTCTCCTTTGATGATAACTAATATTGGTTTTCAGCTTTCTTTTATTGTGACGTTCGGTTTGATGGCTTTTTGTCCTATTGTATTTGAAAAAATAAAAAATAAATTTTTATCTACACTGTTTTCTTTCATTATTGTCCCTGTTATTGCACAAATTTTTGCCGCACCTATACAGATGTTCTATTTTAATTCTTTCTGTCCTTATTCCATATTCGCAAATATTGCCGTTATTCCTATTCTTTCTATTGTCAATTTCTGTGGATTTATAAGTTGTATTCTGACTTTGATAAAACCTGCCGCATTTTATTTTGTTAATTTCTTTGATTTTATTCTTAATCCTTTTTTGAAAATTATAATATTTATTGCAAATTACTTTGCAGGTTTAAAGTATTCTTCTGTTACCGTTCCTTCGCCTTCTGTTTTACAAATTATTTTATGTTACTCTATTTTGATAATAATTATTTTAAAATGTCATAACAAAAATATTTCAAAGAAAATTAACGTTATCTTAACTATGACAATAATAATTTTTATTGTAAGTTTCTTTATTCCTAAATACAGTAAATATAACGAAATTTTGTTTTTCAGCGTAGAAAATGCCGATTGCGCTTTAATAAAAACTAAAAATAACAAATTTATATTAATAGATACAGGCAAAGCTCCTTATAAGAATTTTGCAACACCTGCCGAAAAATCTGTTATAAAATACTTTGAGGATAAAGGAATTAAAAAATTGGATTTATTAATTTTAACGCACTATGACTCGGATCACGCTGGCGGAGCAGTTTTTATTTTGGATAAAGTTTATGTAAATACTTTGGTTGTAAGAAGCAAAGACAGGAATATTCCTATTGCAAAAAATATTTTAGATAAAGCTGAAAAACAAAAAATTAAAGTCTTAGTACCGAAAAACAAAGAAATTTCTTATAAAGATGACGATATAACCATTTTTTCTTATTTTGTGGAAAACGGAGATGACAACGAAACATCAATAGTTAATCTTTTACAAACAGATAAGCATAAATTATTGTTCACAGGTGATGCAAGTGCAAAATCTTTACAATCACTAAAAAAGGATATAAACTTTAACAATACAGACGTATTAAAAGTCCCTCATCACGGAGGCAAAGGTACTTTATCAAAAGATTTGCTCTCCGTTTTAAGACCTAAAATTTCCGTTATTTCAACAGGATACAATATTTACGGACATCCTTCAAAAGAAACTCTCACTCTTTTAAAACAAAGCGGGACTTTCACACTTAGAACGGATAAAGACAACGCAATTAAAGTTGTCTTTCACAAAAATAAAATTTTGGTGTATTCTTATAATATGCGTCGAAAAAAGTTTGAAAGAATAAAAAATGATTGAGAATTTGGATAAAATATTAATTATCAGATGCGGAGCAATTGGAGATGTTCTTCATACATCAGAAGTATTCAGAAGTATAAAAAGATCTTATCCAAATTGTCAAATTCATTATTTGACGGGAGAAATTCCTGCGAAAATGCTATCGGCAGATAAAGATATAGATAAAATAATTATAATAGACAAGCTAACATACAAAAAAGTTTTTGATTTATCAAAAACATTAAAACAAAATAATTATGACGTAATTATTAATCTTCAGCCTTCGCTGAAATTAAGACTTTTAGCATTTCTGACAAGAGTAAGGAAAGTACTTAATTATGATAAAAATCTTGATATACATGCTGTTTTGAATTTTTATAATACGGCAGGAGATAAAATAAAAAATTTAACCTTCAAAAATGAACTGAAATTATATATACCGGAAGATGTTAAACAGAGTGTAAAAAGAGCAATTCCAACAGACAAAAAGTTCGTCGTAATTGCAACACAAGCAGGTCCAGTCAGAGAGGGTAAAAAATGGAGAATCGAAAAATTTAAAGAACTTGCATTAAAAATTGTTGAAAAATATGATGTTTCAGTCATATTAACAGGAACGGCTCAAGACAGGGAATCTTTAAAAATATTTGAAAATATACATCCGGAAATATACGATTTGGCAGGGAGATTTAATATTTTAGAAAGTGCAGCTTTGTTTTCTTTTGCCGAATATATGATTGGTGCGGATACAGGTCCTTTGCATATTGCAAGTGCAGTTGAAAAACCAATCTGTATAGGATTATATGGTGCAATGGCTATTTTCAGAACAGGTCTTGTAGGTCAAAAGCATCACAGTGTAAAATCTACAAAATTAGATTGCATTCCATGCCAAAAACGTTTTTGTAAATTAAGAAACGGTGAATATTCACCCTGTATGGATAACATTTCTACGGATGATATTTTATGTATAATTGAAAATGATAATATTTTACCTAAAAAGTAAAAAGGTGTATGATATAAAATAATCAGAAGGAAAGAAAATGGATTTTTTGCTTACATCATTTCAAATAAAAAGCATGAGCATTTTTGAAATAGGAATGTTATTGTGTTTTGGTGCCAGCTGGCCGTTTATGATTTACAAAACATATAAAACCAAAGAAGTAAAAGGACAGAGTAAAAGATTTTTAAGTATTATTTTATTCGGTTATGTTTGCGGAATGTTTCATAAGGTTTTTTATAATTTGGATTTTGTTTTTTGGTTATATGTAATTAATTTTATTTTGGTTGCGATAGAACTGATATCGGTTATTATTTATGAAGAGGAGAAATGCATTGAACATAAAATTTGACAAGAAAATTCTTTTAGGAATTATTTTAACTGTTGTTTATACTTCCATGAACCAGTTTTGTTTTGCTAAAGAAAACATTTCTGATGATAATTCCGTAAATGAAAAAATCGCATCAATCGGGTTTGGAAAATTTTTTGTATCCGATGCCAAAAAAGATATAGAAAATATCTTTAAAAAAATAGATGAATACACGATAAAAAAAGATTTTAAAAATATCAGTTCATACATTAGCGATGATTTTATCAGCAATGACGGATTTGATGCGGATACTTTTTTGAAATCTTTAAAAAACACATTATCTTTTGAAAATATACTAAGTTCAAACAGTAATATATTAAATATATGTGTAAATGATGATTTTGCAATAGTTCATGTGAATGAACATACTGAAGCAGAAACAAAACCTTGTGCTCAAATTGAGGGAAACGGATTGGTAATTGCTGATGTTGATGTTTATTATTACCTAAAACGGAATGCACGAAAATGGAAAATTATATCTGCAAATGTTATTGACGAAAAATGTTCCATACTATACGGAGAAGCAAAAAATATTAACTTTTGTTTGAATGTGCCTACGCAAGTTAAAGCAGGATGTGAATATACGGCATCGTTATCTTTCACTTCTCCAAAAGGTAAATTAATATTGGCTTCATTATCCAAAGTGCCGATTTTGTATCCTACACCTGTTACAAAAGAGGTATTTAAGCCTGTTAAGAGGAATGAGAAACTTGAACGTATTTTTAAAACAAATACAAACGGGTACAATGAAGATGTGATTGCTTCAATAGGTTTATCTACGGCATCTTTAGTTTCGGAAACAGACATTAATTTACATCTTGTGGGAATTGCTCATGTTTCGAGAAGAGTTAATATATTTAAACCGTTGCCCCAAAAACATTTTACTCAAAAAAATAATGACATTGAAACCTGTGACAATGAGAAATGTGGTAAATAACAAATATGAATCTTAGACGTGGTTTTTATTTTACTGGAAATATGATAGTTATTTTTTTCATTATATTTTTTTTAAAAACTATTATTACGGAGAATCTTGTCGGAAAATATCTTACGAATAGTAGCAGCTTTATATCATTAGTTCCGGTACATAACAATGGAGCCGCATTCAATTTATTTGCAGGATATAATTATATATTAATTATTTTTGCTTGTTTAATTATTTTTGCCTGTATGTTATATGTATTTACATACAGATTGTACATTTCAGAGAAATTTTTATTTTTAATGTCATCTTTTTGTGCCGGAATATTGGGGAATGCATATGAAAGGTATGCATATGGTTATGTTACGGATTTTATAAAAATAAATTTTATGAATTTCCCTGTTTTTAATTTATATGATATTTTGATAACAGTAGGAGCAGTGTTAATAGCGGCAGTGGTAGCAATAGACAAACACAGAGAGTTTCGGGAAAATAAAGATGCAAAAGAGGACGATTTATACAGAAACATATGATGAAGGGCAGAGATTAGACAGTTATCTTACTTCTATTACCGATTTTTCCAGAAACAAAATAAGTCGCCTTATAAAAAACGGAGAAATTAGAGTTAACGGAGAAAAAGAAAAACCGTCATATAAAATATTTGAAAATGACCATATAGAAATTACTTATCCGGAAACAGATGAGAACATAATTATTCAGCCGGAAAATATCAATCTTGATATAAAATATGAAGATGAAAACATGCTTGTTGTCAATAAACCCAAGAACATGCTTACACATCCTACGCATAAAGAAAAAACAGGTACGCTTGTAAACGGACTTATAAATAAATACGGTTATGATAAACTATCATCAGTAAATGGAATATTACGTCCGGGGATAGTACACAGATTAGACAGAAACACATCAGGGCTGCTGATGGTAGCAAAAAATAATGAAGCCCACGAATTTATTGCAGCACAAATAAAAGAAAAAACAGCAATAAGGAAATATCTGGCAGTTGTAAGCGGAACATTTGAAAATGAAGAAGGAACAGTAGATGCAGATATAGGGAGGCATCCAGTCAAATGTGAAAAATTTACGGTAATTCCCGGTGCTAAACATTCAGTTACGCAATACAGAGTTCTTGAACGATTCAAAAAATATACATTACTTGAATTAAAATTAGAAACAGGAAGAACACATCAAATAAGAGTTCATATGTCTTATATAGGACATCCGATAGTAAATGACAGTCTATACGGAGGAGAAAAAATAAAAGTAAAAACAATCGAGCAAGTACTTCAGGCATACAAGCTGTCTTTTGTACCGCCATCAAAGGAAACACGAATAAACATAGAAATACCGCCTGATGAAGATATAAAAAAAGTTTTAAATAAATTAAGGAGTGAAAAATGAAAATATTTGCAGTCACGTTTGTAGAAAGTGTATTATTTTTTATATTTCTGCTAATTTTAGTCGGCAATTCGGATAAAATTAATCTCCAATGTATAATAACACAAAAAACATATACATTAGACTTTCCGATAATAGTAGCAGTGGCATGGTTTTTAGGTTTTATAGAAATGTTAATATTTCAAATTTTATTTTTAAAGACAAGAGAAAAACAGAAGATTACAGCATATAAAAAACAATATGAAAAAAATGCGGTATCAGAAGCAGAAAAGGATAATCAAATCAAGGCATTAGAAAACAAAGTAAAGACACTTGAAACAGCTCTTGAAAGTGTATTAAAAAAGAATAACTAAAGAAATATTAAGAATAATTAAAATGAAGTAACACCAGTAAAAAATAGAGTTGACAATGAGTTATGTCTAAAGTTAAATAGAATTAATCCTGAAAGGGAGTAACTCGTAACGTGCTGAATAACGAGAAAGAATGCTAAAATAAAAGGAGAAAATATGCCGACTATTGCACAATTAGTTCGCAAAGAACGTCAGAAATTGACAGACAAAACAAAGTCGCCTGCTTTGGATAATTGTCCTCAAAAAAGAGGAGTATGCACCAGAGTATATACGACAACACCGAAGAAACCAAACTCTGCATTAAGAAAAGTAGCACGTGTAAGATTAACCAACGGTTTTGAAGTTACATCATATATACCCGGAATCGGACACAACCTGCAAGAACACAGTGTGGTTTTAATAAGAGGAGGCAGGGTTAAAGATTTACCTGGTGTGAGATACCATATAATCAGAGGCACATTAGATACAGCCGGTGTAGCGAACAGAGAACAGAGCCGTTCTAAATACGGTGCTAAAAAAGGAAAAGGAAAAGCAAAGAAATAATAAGAGGTAAATATGTCAAGAAGAAGTAAACCGGAAAAAAGGATACCGGCACCTGATGCAGTATATAATAATGTAGATATTTCAAAATTTATAAATCGTTTAATGAGGCGAGGAAAGAAGTCAGTTGCTGAAAAAATTTTTTATTCTACATTAGATAAAATCAAAGAAAAAACAAAAAGTGATGCACTGGAAGTTTTTCAAAAAGCATTAAAGAATACGACTCCGTTACTTGAAGTAAAGGCGAGAAGAATTGGCGGTTCTACATATCAGGTACCGCTTGATGTTAATCCGGAAAGGGGAATGGCACTTGGTTCTTCCTGGATAATAGAAGCGGCAAAGAAAAGAAACGGCAAGTCAATGGTAGAAAAACTCACAGCAGAACTTACCGATGCAGCAAACGGACAAGGTGCAGCATGTAAAAAAAGAGAAGACACTCACAAAATGGCAGAAGCTAATAAAGCATTTGCACATTACAGATATTAATTAAAAACATTAAAATTCGAAAAGAGCGGTAAAACCGCTCTTTTTTTTGTTAAAAAAATATATAAATCAATTTTTTTTGTGAGAAAATATATTTAAAAACTTGAAAGGATAAATAAAATGAAAAGTGATAATGTGAAAAAAGGAATAAACAAAGCTCCGCACAGAGCATTATTATATGCAACGGGAGTAAGCAAAGAAGGTATGAGACGACCGTTTATCGGGATAGCCAGTTCATTTTCGGAGCTTGTACCGGGACATGTCAGTATGAGAGATTTGGAAAGATATATTGAGAAAGGTATACATTCAGGAGGAGGTCAATCTTTTATATTCGGAATTCCGGCAGTATGTGACGGAATTGCGATGGGGCATTCAGGAATGAAATATTCGTTGCCATCGAGAGATTTAATAGCGGACTGTGTAGAAACGGTTGCATCGGCACATCAGCTTGATGGTTTGGTGTTACTGACGAACTGTGATAAAATCACACCCGGAATGCTAATAGCAGCTTTAAGGTTAGACATTCCATGCATTGTTGTTACGGCAGGTCCGATGTTGGAAGGACACTGTAAACATAAGAAACTAATGTTTATAAACGGAACATTTGAAGCGATAGGTAAATACAGAATAGGAGAAATAACGGAAGAGGATTTATACGAATCGGAAGAAAATGCGTGTCCCGGAGCAGGATCATGTCAAGGATTGTATACAGCAAATACAATGGCGTGTTTAACAGAAATGATAGGAATGAGTTTACCGTTTTGTGCAACAGCAGCAGCCGTAAGTGCGAAAAAACGCAGAATTGCATTTGAAAGCGGTATGAAAATTGTTGATATGGTAAGAGAAGATATAAAGCCAACACAAATAATCAATAGAGAGTCATTAAGAAATGCAATAATAACAGTTTTAGCATTAGGCGGTTCAACAAATTCAATATTGCATTTATTGGCAATAGCTAATAGCGGAAATATAAATATAAGTCTTGAAGATTTTGAAGAATTAAGTCATAAAGTTCCGCAAATTATCAAACTTGATCCATCATCAGATTTAACAATGACAGATTTAGATAATGCAGGCGGAATTCCCGGAGTAATGAAAACCATATACGGAAAACTAAAAGATTTTTCAAATACAAAAGGGGTAAGCGGATTAACAATAGAAGAAATAGCTTCACAAGCCTGGGTAGACAATGATGTTATAAAGACATTGGACAAACCAATAACAACAAATCCGGGACTTGCAGTTTTAAGAGGGAACATAGCACCTGATGGAGCAGTAATTAAAATTTCAGGAGTAGATCCTACAATATCAATTTTTGAAGGTAAAGCAAAAGTATATACATCAGAAGAAGCAGCAATGGAAGCAATTGAAAGTGATGAAGTACAAAAAGGAGATGTTGTTGTAATTACATATGAAGGACCGAAAGGCGGACCGGGAATGAAAGAAATGCTTGCACCAACATCATTGATAGTAGGAAAAGGATTAGGAAAAGATGTTGCATTGATAACAGACGGAAGATTTTCAGGAGGGACAAGAGGCATTTGTGTCGGACATATTTGTCCTGAAGCAGCGGATGGAGGACTTATCGGTCTTATAGAAAACGGAGATACAATAAAAATTAACTTACCGGAGAGAAGTATAACACTTGACGCAGATGAAAAAATACTCAAAGAAAGGAAATCAAAATTTGCCAGCCGGAACCCAAAGAAAGGAAGGGTATTTTAGCAAAATATGCACGCTCAGTAACAAGTGCATCTAAAGGAGCAACAACATGAAAAATCATGCCTAAAGGCATTATTACAGGTAAATCATGGCAATACATTCAGGCATGAATTCAAAAAATATAAGGGGCGAGGAAAGTTAATCTTGCCTTTTTTGTTGTATTTATTAGATTTTAGGAAATGTATCATTTTATTTACATTACATGATTTGCTATTGAAAACTCTCATGCAAAGTATATAATTAAAGTACATCAAGGTTTTGACTGAAATAGCCACCTTGACTAATCTTTGAGAAATATGTTGAATTGGAGGGGAACAAAGTGCTCAGAAGCAGAGATATGGGCAGGGCAATAGCAGTAAGACGCTGGACAAATACGGCTCTTGAATGCTATAAGCGAGGATGTGTTTGTGAAGGTTGTTTTTATACGGATTTTTTTAATGGTACATCACAACGTTGTCAAATGAAAGCCTCAGTTTTAGAATTAGTCAGAGTTTTAGGAAAACCGGATGTTGAAATTCAGCAAGTTTTAAACGACTGAATCAAATCTGAATTTTTCTTTCAAAAAGACTCCCTTTAAGGGAGTTTTTTTTAATAAATACAGACATTATTTTTGAGTGAAATCCGTTTTTTTATTGAAAATTTTAGGGAATGTTTTTAACTCATAAAAACAGATTGATTAGTTTTTATTTTTACAAGTTTCATAAACGAGGAAAGAGGATAATTAAGAAATAAAAATAGCAATAAGAAATTGAAAAGCTTGCTATAAATATTTTCAGTTATATAATTTCAATATGAAACTTAACAGACAATCATATTTGAATACCAGGCGTGATGCGTGGGTAGAAATAAACTTAGATGCAATAGAAAAGAACATACTCGAATTAAGGAAGTATGCACATTTTGGAGCAAAGATTCTTGCTGTGGTAAAAGCGGATGCATACGGTCATGGAAGTGTAATGCTAACACCGACACTGTTAGCATCAGGTGTATATATGCTTGGGGTAGCATCTATAGATGAAGCGATGCAGCTTAGAGAGAATAAAATCACAGCACCGATTTTAGTTCTTGGAGCAGCACCCGTATGGGCATTTGATTGGGCAGCGGAAAATGATATTTCAATATCAGTATTTTTACAAGAGCATATAGAAGCATGTAAAATTACTTATGATAAAACAGGAATAAAACTCAAAGTCCATATAAAACTGGATACGGGAATGAATAGGATAGGCGTATCACAAGAAAATGCAGTTGAGTTGATAAAAGAGGTTCAAAAATCTGATTTCATTGAATTAAAAGGTATATTTACACACTTTGCTTGTGCTGAAGATTTGGATAAAACGAATAAGCAGATAGAAATATGGAATAATATAGTATCGCAAATTGATACAACAGGATTATTACTACATTGTGCAAACACTGCCGCATTAATAACATTTCCGAAAATTAACTATAATATGGCAAGAGCCGGAATAGGCATATACGGATTACAGCCGGATTTATTGCCCAATTTTAAAAATCCTCCAAAATTAATTCCGGCAATGTCTTTAAGAGGGAGAATTGTTAATATTCATAATGCTCATGCAAATTGCGGAGTAAGTTATTCATATAAATACATAACAAATAAAGAAACAACAATTGCAACTGTTCCGATAGGTTATGCAGATGGAGTTTCAAGAGGTTTATCCGGAAAAATATACGGAATTTTACATGGCAGAAAAGTTCCGCAAATAGGCAATATCACAATGGATCAAATGATGTTTGACATTACGGGAGTTGAAGCAAATGATGGAGATATAATCACATTACTGGGTCAAGATGGTAGTGAAAATATTTCTGTAGATGAATGGGCTAAAATTCTGAACACAATTAACTATGAACTTATATGCCGTTTAAAAGTAAGGTTATCAAGAGTATATACAAGATAAATTTCAAAAAAAATAAAAGCAAGATTATTCTTGCTTTTATTTTTGATTTTTAAATTGTTTATTTAGCAGTTGCGTATAAAATAACATTTACTTGAGTTTTAGAATAAGGGGAATGATAACCGAGCCAAAATTTATAACCGCAATTTAAATCATTCAAATAATTAATAATTTCAAAAGCATCCGTAGGACGGTGGTGTATAGAGACAGCTAAATTGGGCTTTTGAGTAAATAATATTGTCTCAGCACCTTTCAATGCCTGCATTTCAGCACCTTCGACATCTAACGTTATGAAATCAATTTTTTTAATATTTTCTTTCACAATAAATTTATCAAGAGCTACTAATGTAGCAGGCAGGTAGAATCCTTCACTTTTTCTGTAGACTAAAGAAGCATCAACATTATCTTGAAAATATAAATCTTTATAACAATTTTTATTCCAAAGACCGACAGAATAAGTTTTAATATTTTTAAAACCGCTATTTTCAATTTCTTTATTAATTTTTTCCATAATTCTCAAATTAGGGTCAAAACCGATAATTTCACCCGAATCACCGACAGTTTCGGCAACTTTAAAAGTCAAAGACAAATCACTTGAAATACCGCCGTTAATCATGACGTCCCCTTTGTTTAAAGGAACTTGAGGACAATAATTTTCCGGAAATTTATCAATTAGTTTTTCATTCATAGGAGTTTTGTTAATATTAAATTTTATTAAATTATCAAAAACTTCTTTTGAATAATCATCAGTTAAAAGACTTTTGGCTTTAGTTATTTGACCTGCATATTTTTCCGCATAAGGTTTTTGGTTCATAAAAGTCCAGGCAAAAAAGCATATTAAACCAATAATAAAAAGTACCCACAAACGTTTTACCACATTTTCATTCATAATATTCTCATTTCCTAATTATTGTTAATATATATTTTGTACTATATTTTTAATTATTTTTCAAGAATTAATTATAAATAGTCTTTTTGTAACAAAAAATTAAGAAATTTCTTGAATCCAACCTTCAGGAGAAGTAATTTTACCCAATTGAATACCTGTTAGAGTATCAAATAATTTTTGAGTAATTTCACCCATACCATCAGAAGAATCAGGGAAAATAACTTCATCGCCGTGATTAACGATTTTGCCGACAGGAGAGAGAACGGCGGCAGTACCGCATAAAGCACATTCTTTAAAGTTTTTAATTTCTGAATAAGGAATAACTTTTTCTTCAACATTTAAATTAAGATAATGTTGAGCGACATACAATAAAGATTTTCGTGTAATGGAAGGGAGAATGGAATTGGATTTGGGAGTAACGATTTTGTTATCTTTAGTAACAAAAATAATATTTGCACCGCCGGTTTCCTCAACATTAGTTCTTGTAGCGGGATCCAGATATAAATTTTCGTTAAATCCCTGATTATGTGCATCGACAATAGCGTGCAGACTCATGGCATAATTTAAACCGGCTTTAACGTGACCGGTTCCTAATGGAGCGGCCCTGTCAAAATCAGGGACTCGTAAAACTATAGATTTAGCACCATTTTTAAAATAAGAACCTACAGGGGTTGTAAATACTCTGAATTGATATTCCGCAGCCGGTTTCACACCGATTACCGGGTTAGAACCAAACATATAAGGTCTTATATAAAGAGAAGCACCGCTTCCAAAAGGAGGAACATAATCAAGATTTGCCTTTACAGTATCAATCACGGCTTTTACAAATCTTTTTTCCGGAAACACCGGCATTTCAAGTCTTTGACATGATGTTGCCATTCTTGCGGCATTTAAGTCAGGCCGAAAGCAAACAACCCTATTGTCAATTGTCGTGTAAGCTTTTAGCCCTTCAAAACACGTTTGAGCATATTGCAGAACTCCGGCACATTCACTGATTGTAACCGTATCATCCTCTGTCAGAAAACCGTTGTCCCAAGTGCCATCTTTAAAATTAGAAACAAAACGGTAATCTGTTTTAATATATCCAAATCCGATATTTTGCCAGTCGATATCTTTTTTCATATTAATCTCCATTCATTACGAAAAAATTATACAACGTTTCTGATTATTTTGCTATTTTCCCTTATAAATATATTTAGGACATTTTCCTTTACATTTCATATATTTGTTAATATTCATATTACCGCTGTATAAGATTCCCAACGTCCTGCCGTATTTGTCTAATCCGTGTGATTCAAGGAATATATCATTGTTATTTGTTTTAAAAAAATCGTGGAGAATTTTTTTTGATTCAATACCTCTTTTTAAAACTTCTTCAATAGACAAATTTTCTAAATAAGCTTGCTTATAAGCTCTGTCAATTAAAGATACTTCAAAACAATCAATTCCAATGAGCCTGATACTGATTTCTTTATTTTCGGTAGTTTTTGCCCTGACGGTATCTCCGTCATAAACCTTTATAATTTCAATTTTTATAAGTTCAGATCTTGCAAAAGCAGATTTATTGGCAGAATTAAAAGGTAAGAATGAAAGAATTAATATAATAAAAAAAACAGACTGTTTCATAAAGTTCCTTTAATTATTTTTAAAATTAAGCAAAATCCAAATATCAATACAAATCATTATACTTAAATATACGTATTACGTATATACGTAATACATCTAATTTGAAATTAGATATTAGATGAATTAAAGTATTTTGTTAAAGCGGGTATAATCATAAAATAATTATGGTATAAATATGTCAAATCTCGCTAAAAAATTAGGAAAAAGACTTCAAGAAATCAGAAAAATACGTAATCTGACGCAATCACAATTAGCTGAATTGGTTAATTTGGAAATTATGACAATATCAAGGATAGAAAACGGAGTTCAATACCCAAAGCCTGAGAATATTGAGAAATTTGCAAAAGTATTAAATATAAATGTACGTGAACTATATGATTTTTGTCATTTTGAAAGTAAGAAAGATTTAATAAAAGAATTATGTGACTTAATGAAAGTTTCCAGTGTTAAGGATTTACAATTTTACAAAAAGATAATAATGAGTCATCTTGAGTATAAAAAATAAAACGGATAATAAAACATTAAGAAAAGTAAACACGAATTTTTAAAAAATCAAAAAACCCGGAAATGCAATAATAGATAGATAGATAGATAGATAGATAGATAGATAGATAGATAGATAGATGTACATTTTACAGGAATGATACCGATATAAAACATGTAATGTTAAACGTGAAGGGGAATAATGTATGTCGATGGAAATTTCGGGGAGATTAAGTGTATATAGGCGTTCTCAAGAAACGATGAATAAAGATATATCGGATTTAGAGAGTCAAAAGGCGTCAGAGGAATGCCAATATAAGACGGACAAAGCGGAGTTGGATGAGACGGTAGCGTTAAACATAGAAGATACGGAACTTGCTGAGCAAGATTTTGATAAAGCCCAAGCAGATTTTGATACGGCATCAGCTGACAGTGAGCGTGCTGATAGTACTGTGAGTAATAGTGAAGCAAATTTGACGGAGAAAAACAATAATCAGCAGAGTGCAAACACAAATTACCAAAATGCTGAAAGTGCATATAATTCAGCTCAAGGAGAGTTTAATTCGGCAGAAAGTAATCTTTCATCGGCAAGCAGTGAGTTAGAAAATGCAAACAGTAATTATAGCACTGCACAAGCGAATACGGCAAGTGCACAAAGTGCGGTTGATCAGGCAACAAACAGATGTACAAATGCTCAAAGCAGGTATGATACGGCACAAACCGAATTAAATTCTTGTACAAGCAGCCAAGAAACTGCTCAAGCCAATTATGACGCTGCGGCATCAGCTTATGATGCTTGTGTTGCATCAGTTACAGGTAAAGAAAAGGAATATTCTGCGGCATTGGATAGAGTCAGCGGTTTTGAAGATGCACTTAAAAGTGCGAAAAATAATTTATCTAATTTTTTGTCAAGTCTTGGTGAATTTGTATGGGATTGTTTAAGCGGAAATGTAAAGGGAGCAATAGAAAATTTAAAAAAGGCTGTTGAATCGGCAGAAAAGATGTTAGAAGACGCAAGAAGGGCTGTTCAGGAGAAGTTAGAAGATTTAGGCAGAGCGAAAGCTGAAAAGGAAGGACTGGAGGCGTCTTTGAGGAGTGCTTCAGAAGAGTTGAACAGTGCAAATCAAGCTTTGGAAGCTGCACAAACAGAATTCAACAGTGCCGAGGAGGAGTTAACTGAAGCACAAAATGAGTTAGAATCTGCACAAGCAGAGTTGGCATCCGCACAATCGGAACAGACATCAATGGGTAACAATGTTAGCACTGCTCAAAGTCGTTATAATGATGCATTACAGAAATATAATGCTGCGAATGCTGCATTAAATAATGCAATAAATCAATTGGAAGCAGCGAAGGATGAATTATCAAAAGCAAATGAAGATGTAGAAACGGCTCAGGCACAATTGGAAGAAGCCAAGGCTGCTGCTGAAGCAGCAAGGCAAGAAATGGAAACGGCAAAACAAGCATTAGATGCGGCTAAGGCAAATTTAGACGGATTAAAAGCTGAACAAACTCAACTTTTAGGCGAGCAAACTACTTTGCAAACTGAATTTGATACAAAGATTGCGGAATTGAATAATAAAATCAGCGAATTACAAGCTAAAATCTCAGAGTTAGAAGCTGAGATAGCCAAACTTGAAAGTGAACTTGCAAAAATTCAGGAAGAAGAGCAAACTAAACAAGCCGACAATGAAGCTGTTGACAGTACTCTTGGGCAAACAGGCAATAATGATGACAGTGGTGAAGAACAAGAAAATTCCCAAAATGCTGAACTTGTTAGTGAGTATAAAAATCAAGCAAAAGAGCTATCAGACAAATTTGCAGAACTTACTTCCGGTTTAAGGGTTGGAATGTTGGAATCTATTATTCCGCAATTACTTGATGATCCTGAATCGATGAATACGGCACTAAGTGAACTTACCAGATTAAATGATTTAATTTCAGAGCTTGAAAATGCAGGGACAATTGAGGAATACAAAGAGGCATTACAAGAAATTACCGGAGAAGTCTTTTCTGATGATACAGTCAAAATGATTGCATCAAACAAAGATTTTGGTGATGTATCGGGAGATATTAAGCAAAATACCGCAGGACAAGAGCAAGCTGAATACATTGAAGAAGGAAAAAATAGTCTTTCTGAGGAAGATAAAGAGGCTATTATGAAATACTCAGAAGAAGAACAAAACCTTTTTGCCTTTGATGTACAGCCGGATATCAACAATGTTAACGAAAACATCTTTTTTGCACAGCAACCGTCTCCGGAAGATGTGAAGGTTGATGAGCAAAGTGAAGATGCAATTCCAGTCAATCATGAAAATGCAGTTGATGAAAATAAACAGCCGGAAAATCAACCTTTAAATGATTTTGATGAAACTGTATTTGAAGATATAGATTTTGATGAAATGTTAGATAATCTTAAGAAAAAGAAATCAGTATAGTTAGTCAAATTAATTAAATTTAAACAAAAAACAGGAAAAATGCGTCGGCAAATTTCCTGTTTTTGATATTGAAAAGATATTTTATGCTTTTTCGAGGTATTTATCAATTTCCCAAGTTGAAACATTGGTTCTGAACTCATCCCATTCACGCTTTTTTGTTTCCAAAAACTCGTGGTAAATATGTTCTCCGAGTGCAGAATTTGTAACAGGACTTTTTTCAAAAAGTTCAATAGCTTCTGCCAAACTTCCGGGGAGAGAATATATTTTTTGTTTTTTACGTTCTTTTTCACTAAGAGCATAAATATTGCTTTCAACTGCAGCAGGAGGCTCTATTTTATTTTCAATACCGTCAAGACAAGCTTCAAGTATTGCAGCAAATGCAAGATAAGGATTGCAGGAAGGATCAGGAGAACGAAGTTCTACCCTTGTTGCATTTCCTCTCTTTGCAGGAACTCTTAATAATGCACTTCTGTTAGCTAAAGACCAGGCAAGATAAACAGGTGCTTCATATCCCGGAACTAATCTTTTATAACTGTTAACAATCGGGTTAAGAATTGCCGTGATTGATTGAACATTCTTTAACATACCGCCGATTGAATAAAGAGCTTCTTGAGAAAGCTGGTAAGGAGCATTTTCATCAAAGAATGCATTTTTTCCGTTTTTAAATAAGGAAACGTTACAGTGCATACCAGAACCATTAATACCAAATACCGGTTTTGGCATAAATGTTGCAAACAGACCATATTTTGAAGCTACTGCTTTAACGGTTGATTTAAATGTAACAACATTATCTGCAGTTGTTAAAATATCTGCATACTTAAAATCTACTTCGTGTTGGCTGGGTGCAACTTCATGGTGAGATGCTTCTATATCAAATCCCATTTCCTGTAAAGTTCCGACGATATCACCTCTAACGTCTTCACCCAAATCTTCCGGCCCTACATCATAATATCCTGCGTGATCGTGAATATTTACGGCTTTTGTTCCGTCAGGATTTTTTGCAAATAAGAAGAATTCTGCTTCAGGGCCTAAATTCATAGTATATCCTAAATTAGCCGCCCTTTTCATAACTCTTTTTAAATTGCATCTCGGACATCCTTCAAACGGTGTTCCGTCTGCATTATGAATATCACAAATAAGTCTTGCTACTTTTGCACCTTCTCTTGTTCTCCAGGGAAGTATTGTAAAAGTATTTTTGTCAGGATAAAAATACATATCTGATGTTTCAATGCTTCTGAAACCTTTTATTGATGAACCGTCAAGCATCATCTCGTTTTCTAATGCTTTATCAATATGTTCTGACGGTATTGCCATATTTTTAACCTGTCCGTTTAAATCAACAAATTGTAATCTAATAAATTTAATTTCATTTTCTGCTATTAATTTTTTGATGTCTTCATCAGTGTATTGTTTTGAATCTAATCGCTGGTATACAAAATTTTCCATATCAAATTCCTTCTATTTTTAACCAAATTTATAATATAAATTTTTATGTTAAACTGCAAATATTTAGTGTATTTTTTACAATTGTTAATTTATTTTTCTTTACATAATGTTTTTAGCAAGATAAAATAAGGAAAAAGGACGTTTAAAATGTTTAGATTTTTGACAGCTGGAGAATCTCACGGAATATCATTAAATATAATAATAGATGGAATTCCGTCGGGGTTTATAATAGATTTTGATTATATAAATCAACAACTTGCAAACAGACAGGTTGGCTACGGCCGTGGCGGCAGAATGAAGATTGAAACAGACAAAGTCATAATAAAATCAGGTGTACGTTTTGGAATAACAACCGGTTCACCAATTTCCATAGAGATATTAAATAAAGATTTTGAAAACTGGAAGATACCAATGTCCGCAGAAAGTGTTGAGCAAACTGAAGAAAACGTAAAAAAAATTACTGAAAAGGAAATTACTAATATCAGACCTGGGCATGCCGATTTTGCAGGTGCAATCAAGTATAATCAAGCGGATGTAAGGAATATTCTTGAGCGTTCGAGTGCAAGAGAAACTGCTGCAAGAGTTGCAGCAGGTGCGATTGCAAAATGTATTTTAAAACAATTTGAAATTGAAGGTTTTTCTCACGTAATACAAATAGGAAAAGTTAAGATTTCAGAGAATTGCATAGCTGATGAAAAAACGATTGAACAAAATGATTTAAGAGTTGCAGACAAAAATGCGTATGAGCTGATGAAACTTCAAATTGACAGAGCAAAAGAACAGGGAGATACATTAGGAGGTAAAGTTGAGATTATTTACAAAAATCTTCCTATTGGTTTAGGTTCTCATGTTCAGTGGGATAGAAAACTGGATGGATTGATAGCCCAAGCGGTTATGAGTATTCAAGCAGTAAAAGCTGTAGAAATTGGTATGGGGGTTAATGTTGCAGAAAATTCGGGCAAAAACACTCACGATGAAATGTTTTTAAAAAACGGGCAAGTTGTTAGAAAAACAAATAATGCAGGCGGTTTGGAAGGCGGAATGACCAATGGTGAAAACCTTGTAGTAAAAGCCTCGATGAAAGCAATTCCGACAATGAGAGTTCCTTTATCTTCAATTGATATTAGGACAAAAGAGCAGATAAATGCTCATTTTGAACGATCAGATACTTGTGCGGTTTCTGCCTGCGGAGTTGTGGCGGATGCTATGATTGCCACAGTTTTATTGAATGCCTTTATGGAAAAATTCGGTCAGGATAATTTCGAGCAAATGAATAGAAATTACGAAAGTTATAAAGAAATGTTGAGGAAAAGATTTGAATAATAAGAATATAGTTCTGGTTGGTCTGTCAGGCAGCGGTAAATCTACAATTGGAAAAGTTTTGTCAGATATTTTCAAATCATACATATTTATAGATACGGACGATATGATTGTAAAGCGTGAGAGACGTTCAATCAATGATATTTTTGATACTAACGGAGAAAAATACTTTCGAAAAATTGAAAGCATTATTGTAAAAGATATTGCTTCACAATACAATCAAATAATTTCTACCGGAGGAGGAGTTGTTTTAGATATTAATAATTTGAAAAAGCTTAAAAAAAACGGATTAATTTTTTATTTGAAGGTATCTCCGGAAGTTCTTGCAAAAAGGCTTGAAGGAGATAGTTCAAGACCTCTTTTAAAAACAGACGATTTAAGATTAAAACTTGAAAAAATGCTTGATGAAAGAAGTAAGTTTTATGAAAAAGCTGATTTTATAATATATTCTGATAAATTAAATATAGAGCAGACTGTTAGTCAAATTGTGAGGATTTATAATGAAAGAAGTTAATGTTAATATAAATGGTGCGGATGCTTCAACTTATCCTATTTTTATAGAAGAAAAACTTATTGAAACAGCGGATGAATATTTGAAAAAATATTGCAATGCTTCTAAATATCTTATAATTACCAATGAAAAAATAAATAGCCTTTGGGGTGAAAAATTAAAAGTTCAAAATTCAGAAAAATTTATTATTCCGGATGGAGAAACATATAAAAACTTTGAAACGTTAATTTCAATTTTAGATAAAGCTTCTGAGCTTAAAATGGACAGAAAATCAGCATTTATTGCATTTGGCGGTGGAGTTATAGGTGATATAACAGGATTTGCTGCTTCTATATATCGACGAGGTGTTGATTTTGTTCAAATTCCAACTACTCTGCTTGCTCAAGTCGATTCTTCCGTAGGCGGTAAAACAGCCGTAAACAATTCTTACGGAAAAAATTTGATAGGTTCATTTTATCAGCCAAAAATTGTTCTCGCCGATACAAATACTCTGGCAACCCTTGATGAACGTCAAATAAAAACAGGCTTTGCGGAAGTTGTTAAATATTCTTTTATTGAAAAGTCTTGTGGTAAAAATTTTAATTTATTTAATTTTTTGTATGATAATATTTCAGAAATCAAAAAGCTTAATCTGAATTATATTAACGAAGTTGTAGAAATTTGCTGTAAATTAAAGGCTTCCGTTGTTAATAAAGATGAGAGAGAAAATGGTTTAAGAGCAATTTTGAATCTTGGTCATACCTACGGGCATGCACTTGAAAAAATTTCAAACTATGAAATTTTTACTCATGGAGAGGCTGTTGCAGCAGGGCTTCAAGTGTGTTTCGATTTAAGTTTGGCACTTGGTCTTATAAGTGATGATTATTATGATAAAGCGGCAGAACTGATTAATCTGTTTGAATTTAACTTACCTGAACATCCTTATTATACCCCTGAAAAGATAGCAGAAGCCATGAAGTTTGATAAAAAAGTTCAAAATGGCAAAGTAAGATTTGTTCTTCCGACAGGAACAGGTGAGGTAAACATCTTTGATAATATTGATAAAGATTTATTATTTAAAATATTGAAATAAAATCAATAATTTGAAGTATAAATACTTTATAAATACAGGCTATAATCATTTAGTCAGTTTATCAAGGAGCAAAATATGAAAATTCTAATCTCAAATGATGACGGTATTCATGCAAAAGGTATAGAAGCATTATCAATGGCATTATCAAGAGAGCACGATGTATATATTGTTGCACCGGACAGAGAACGAAGTGCTGCCGGGCATTCTTTGACCTTGCATACTCCGCTTAGAGTTGATGAAGTTGAAACTCGTTATGGTGCAAAACGCTGTTGGACAACAAACGGTACTCCTGGTGATTGTGTTAAAATTGCTATAAATGCTATCCTTGCAAATGATGAAAAACCTGATATTGTTATTACAGGTATAAATCACGGTCCGAATTTGGGTGCTGACATATTGTATTCAGGAACTGTAAGTTGTGCTTTAGAAGGTGCTGTTATGGGTTATCCCAGTCTTGCTGTTTCTTTATGCAGTATGGATTATGGAGAACATTCGTTTGATTATACTGCAAATTTTGTCACTAAATTTCTTCCGAAAATTAATGAAATTAATTTCCCTAAAAGGACTATTTTAAATATTAACGTGCCGGGTGTTCCGGAAAAAGACATTAATGGTATAGCTGTTACTTCTTTGGGTACAAGAATGTTTACGGATGAATATGAAAAACGTATTGATCCCAGAGGAAAAGTATACTACTGGATGGCAGGTGAATTAATTAAAGAAGCTAAAAATGATAAAACAGACATTAACGCTGTCAGGTGGAATAAAATATCAATTACTCCTCTTACTTTTGATATGACAAGAAAAAGTGTTATTCCTGCATTAGAAGAAGCTTTTTGTAAAGATGGAAAATGTGATTGGTTGTAGTAATTTTTAGATAAAAAAGAGGTTCTTTTTAAAGAACCTCTTTTTTACTAATTATTTGAAATATCTTTTTAAAAGACCTTCAAAACCTTGACCATGACGGGCTTCGTCTTTAGCCATTTCATGAACCGTATCATGAATTGCGTCGTAACCTAATTCTTTTGCTCTTTTTGCAATTTCAAATTTACTTGCGCAAGCACCGTTTTCAGCTTCTGCACGCATTTTTACATTTTTTTCTGTTGAATTTGTTAATACTTCACCTAAAAGTTCTGCAAATTTAGCGGCATGTTCAGCTTCTTCAAAAGCATATCGTTTAAACGCTTCTGCTATTTCAGGATAACCTTCTCTTTCTGCTTGCCTTGACATTGCAAGATACATACCTACTTCGGTACATTCACCGTTAAAATGATCATGTAAACCTTTCAGCACTTCTGCATCAACATCTTTTGCAATTCCTGTAACGTGTTCGGTTGCCCAAGATATTTGGGAAATTTCTTCAACTTTTTTGAATTTATCTGCCGGAACTCCACATATAGGGCATTTTTCAGGTGCAGTATCTCCTTCGTGAACGTATCCGCATACAGAACATATAAATTTTGCCATTTTTTATCCTTTCTTACTAACCTATTACGGGTGCGTTGAAAACTCTGGTTTTCAAGTCTTTATCCAAACTAAAAAGTAATTTTTTATCTTCACCAATTAATTTTAACGTTGATAAAACACTTCCGACATTAGATTCTTCTTCAACTTGTTCTTTAAGGTACCAATCCAAAAATGATAATGCAGCTCTGTCTTTTACTTCTTCAGCAACATCCATAAGTGCATTTATTCTTGAAGTAACAAATTCTTCGTGAGCTAATACTTGTTCAAAAATTTCAAGAGGTGTTTTTCCTTTTAGTTCAGGAGCATCAATTGCGGAAAGTTCAACTTTTCCGCCTCTTTCAATTAAATAATCGAACATTCCCATTGCGTGAGCGTGTTCTTCCTGAACTTGAACATTAAACCAATTGACAAATCCTTGTAAATTCAATTCGGCAAAATGAGCTTTCATCTTTAAATAAAGATATTCTGAATATAATTCTTTATTGATTTGATCATTAAAAGCATTTTGCATTTTTTCACTTATCATAATTTTCTCCTTCATACTTTTAATAACACCATAATTTATATCATAAAAAAAATTAAATATTTCATTATTTAATGACTATTTACAATTGTTTATAATTCATC
The DNA here is from genome assembly GCA_947624605.1 of Candidatus Gastranaerophilales bacterium. Classification (GTDB taxonomy): domain Bacteria; phylum Cyanobacteriota; class Vampirovibrionia; order Gastranaerophilales; family Gastranaerophilaceae; genus RUG841. The sequence goes on from CANQLA010000011.1 coordinate 26,153, forward strand.
AAAAATAAATTTATTATAGCAATTTGACTATCGAAGTATACTTTAATATAATCTTGATATGTCTGAATATTGTACATGTCCTTTTTGGTCGATAGAAATTGATATTGACGGAAACGTCACTTGTTGTTGTCCTGATTGGACGAACAATTATTATTTCGGAAATGCTTTTGAAAATTCTTATGAAGAAATATGGAACGGAGAAAAAATAAGGGAGTTCCGAAAGTTAGTTCTGAACAATGAATATCCGTATTGTAATATAGACATGTGCAGCGGATTGGATGAACGTAAATTTTTAAATCCTAAAAAAAATCGAGATTTTAAGCCTGCGGAATATACC
>CANQLA010000012.1 GCA_947624605.1 Candidatus Gastranaerophilales bacterium
TATCAAGATTAGAATTGAATTAAAAAATTTTTTCATAAAATAACCAAAATATAATTAAATACAATATAAATATAACAGATAGTTATTATAGCAAATACAGAGTTATGTGTAAAGTTTAAATAAAACATTAAGCAGTGTCAGGAATAAATGTTTTATTAAATCACAAAATAAGAAAGTAGTGTTGTTTGTTATTTACATTTAATAATCAGTGATTGAAAAAGTTATTGATAAGAACTATTAACAATATTAAAAAGAAAGGATTGTGCTTTAAAAGCGTGTATTCTCTATAATACAGCTGATTTGAATTGTTTTTATTAATTTTACCATATTTGATTTATTCTTTATATGTATTATCATAAGAATAACAGGTAGTTAAAAGGAAATATCATGAATAAACTCAAACTCTTATATAATAAAGAAATAATAATAACAAGAGTATATATATATGTAGTATTATTTATCCTTATGTTGATAGGGTTATCTATTTTAGCATCGCAAAAGATTATGGAAAGGCAAGAGCGTGCTGTTAAAGAATATTTTGAAGCAATATCCGTACAAATAGCATCTAATATAAGAGGAAGAATAGAAAGTCAATTATATGCGGTTAATTTACTGGCAACAAAGTATTCATTTGAATATTCTGATATTAATGAAAAAAACATAGAACATTTTTTGGAAAACAATATAAAAAATGACGGAGATTTACATTATTACAGATTAGGATTTGGTTTGCCCAACGGAAATACAATAATATATCAAAGTAATTTTGGAAGAGTTCCAAACAAGAGTTTTTTGTCACAGTCTTGCTTTCAAGAAGCATTAATCGGAAAACCTTGTTATTCGGGTTTAATTGAGATGGCAGATTCCAAATTCGGATATGTTAATGAATATTTTTCTCCTGTACATGATAAAACCGATGGAAGAATCATAGGTGTAATCAGTTCATTAACAGATCCGGATAAATTCGTTAAAATATTAGGTTATAATAATTTTAATCAGCATGCTCATTCTGATATTATAAGTGCAAGCGGTGAATATCTGATGAAATCAGACCAATGTTTACATGAAGGAACCAATTTTTTTGATGATTGTAATATACTCGGAACTACAGATGAAGAAATTTTTGATAAATTAGCAAACCAAGAGGCAGGATCTTTCTTTTTCAAATACGGAAAAGAAAGAAAAATATATTTAGCGGCATATGCCCCAATAGGATATAAAAATGCATTTGTATTGTCTATAGTACCGAAAGATGTAATAATGTTGCAGTTAAATTTATTGCTTATGGCAATAATAGGAATAATAGTCTTTTTAGGAATATTTTTGATTACTTTATTGAGATATGCAAACAAATTGCATAAAATGAATGAAGAAACAGTTAATAAAGCAGCATTTGTAGATGATGTTACCGGAGATATTAACAAAAACAAGTTTCTTCTTGATGCACGTATGATTTTGGATAATTCGTCTACAGGAGAACATTTTGCGTTAATATCAATGGATATTACGAAGTTTAAAATAATAAACGAATTATTTGGTTTAGAGCAAGCAAATGTTATTTTAAAGGATATATATAATATAATCAAGAGGAATCTTCCCGATAAAAGTATAGTAGCAAGGGATTTTGCGGCGACTTTTATTATTTTATACAAGTTTGATAAAGAAGAATACATTACGAAATATTTTATTAATAAAATATTAGATGATTTAAAAATATATAATTCGACAATCATGCAGAAAACCACGGAAGAAGATGATTATAAGATAGCAACAAAGTTATTTGCAATATTCGGAGTATATATAATCAGTGATAAAACAGTATCTTTGTTACAAATGTCAGACAGGGCATCGATAGCAAAACGTTCCATAAAAGACAGTGTAATAACAAACATACAATTTTATGATGATTCATACAGATCGAAAATGCTTTTCAACAAAGCATTAGAAGATGAAATGTACAGTGCATTGGAAGAAGAACAATTCAAAATGTATCTGCAGCCGAAATTTGATCTTAATACTATGGAATTAAAAGGAGCAGAAGCTTTGGTCAGATGGATTCATCCGCAAAAAGGAGCAATTCAGCCGGGTGAATTTATTCCTTTATTTGAAAAAAACGGTTTTATTATGGAACTTGATAAAAATATTTGGAAGCAAGCCTGTGAATTTTTAGCAAAATTAAAAGAAGAAGGGGAAAAATTATTTCCTATTTCTGTTAATGTTTCCAGACTTCACCTCAACAATGATGCGTTTATAGATGAGCTTGTAAAACTTGTAAGGTCATATAATATCGATTCTAAATATATTGAATTGGAATTGACGGAATCGGCTTGTTTAGGGCATGAAAACAGGTTTACCGAAATAATGAACAAATTAAAATCATACGGTTTTACTATTGCTATGGACGATTTCGGAACGGGATATTCTTCTTTAAATATGTTAAAAAATCTTCCGGTAGATGTATTAAAACTTGACAGAGGATTTATTACCGATTCTATCCTTTCCGAAAAAGGTAAAATTGTAGTTCAAAGTATTTTGGAAATGGCAAATAAATTGCAAATGGAAACTGTTGCTGAGGGAATAGAAACTGCTGAGCAAGCTTTGTTTTTAAAGAAATCAGGTTGTCAAATTGCTCAAGGTTTCTTATTTGGAAGGCCGGTCGACGTAGAAAAATTCAAGTTGACTTTTTTGGCAAAAGAAAAGTCGGAATATCAGGAAAGTGTAGAAAATGAAGATAATGAGTTTTCTATTTAGAAAAGTCAAAAAAGATGTTTATACAATATAAAAATGCGGAAAATTATTTTTCTTTGCAGGCAGTAATAACTTTGTATATAAACTGTAGTTCTTTTTGAGAAGCTTTTTCCAAATATTCTGTAATTTTTTTAATCAAAACATCTCTTTCATTAAAATGTTCAAACATAAAAAGTTCACAAACATCAACACTAAAAATTTTTGCTAATTGCTCTATTCTTTCACTATTTGGAAGATGCACTCCTTTTTCCAAACGACTTATATTTTGTGTTTCCATATTTAATTTTTCGGCCAGATATTCCTGTGTCCAGGACTTTGCAAGCCTAAGTTCTTTTATTCTTAATCCGAAGCGTTTTTTTATATTTTCCATACTCAAATATAATATGGTCCTTGGTTTTAAAAGTTAACACCAAAAAACGATTATATTATTGCAAAAAACAATCATTCTATGATAATATTATAATCAAATTTTGATGAATTTTCGTTTTTTGTACAGCTTTTTTTGATAACAGGAAATAAGAATGATAAATGGATTATATGGTATAAGGGGAATATTGTTTTTATTGATTTTTGGGATGCATTTCAAAGATATAATTAAATATTCGGCAGTTAATGTTGATTTATTGTATAGGATGTTAGATAACGGATCTTTTGCGGTATTATTTTTTTTTCTGCTTTCGGGTTTTTGTATGGCATTGGGGTATTCTGAGGTATTCAAATCCATATCAAAAAACAAATATAAAGAGTTTATAATGAGGAGATTTGTCAAATTTTATCCTTTATACATTTTAACGGGAGTAATAATGTTGGTATTGATATCTTTACCAAAAAATATTAATTGGATATATGCATTTATTTTTTTATATATACCAATGATTTTCCCGTGGACGAAATATTATACCGGAGGAGGAAATGCCGCAGCTTGGTTTTTGGCGTCATTATTTTTTTGTTATAAGATAACTCCGTTTATAATATTAATTTTTAATGGTATTAAATCAATAAAAATGCATTTATTATTATGTAGTATTCTTTTTTTTACTTTAATTTTTATAGATATGGTATTATTAATTTTTCACAAAGAGGATAACATATTTTTCTGGCGATTTCCGTTATTTAAGCTGTTAGAATACGGTATAGGTATTGGTTTAGGGATGTTATATAAGAGGTATAATAAAGATAAAGTTTCAAAAATTTTTATAAATGCAAATATTGACAAAAATTTTATTGATATATTACTAACGGGTTTAGTTGCGGCTTGTATGATATTATATCCGCATAATACATTTTATGCGGACTTTTTGGGTATTCCGGTAATTTCATTGTATATATTTTATCTTTGTATTAGCGGAAAAAGTATATTGGAGAAATTTTTATCAAACGGTTTTATTTTATTTTTATCAAGTATCAGTTTTGAGGGATATTTAATACATTATGTTGTTATACAATTATTGAAATCATACTGTTTAAAATACGTAAATACTATTTGCGGAATTATATATATATTTATTTTATTATTTGTTTTAACAGTTTTATTTTCATATTTATACAAAATTTTTATGAAAAGAATATTGTTTAAATTTGATTAAGATAAAATTAAAATAATAATTTTGAAACATTAATTTTCATTTATGAAAGAATATAAATTATGGATTTTATAATATAATTTTGGTATTTTAAATATAAAATACAGGTTGGAGAGATAATGAAAATTAAACCTTTTAAGATTGAAGAATGGATGAATAAATACGAACATATTGCAAAATATGATATGACTACGACGTGTATTAAATCATTTACATTAAGAGAATTTTTTGAAATTACAAAGGAAAATTTTGATAAAATTTTAGACAAACCGTTAGATTATGGAGATATAACAGGATCACAAAGGTTAAAGTATAATGCATCAAAACTATATCAACAAAAAGATGAAAACAATATAACAGTTACGTTGGGAGCAATAGGTGCAAATTATTTAGTTTTTTTAAGTTTGATAGAGAAGGGGGATGAAGTAACGGTAATAATTCCAACATATCAGCAGCATTATTCTGTTCCGGAGCAGTTAGGAGCAAAGATTAGGTTTGTGAAATTAAGGTCGGATTTAAAATGGCACATAGACATTGAAGAACTTGAGCGGGCAGTTACACCTAAGACAAAGCTGATAATATTTTCAAATCCGAATAATCCTTGCGGAACAGTATTTTCGGATGATGAATTAAAAAAGATAGTTGAAATTGCACGAAAGAATGACGCATATATTTTATGTGATGAAGTATACAGATATTTAAATCATGTTAATAACATACAAAAATCAATAGCGGATTTATATGAAAAAGGAATTTCAACATTTTCAATGTCAAAGACATTTTCTTTGGCAGGAGTAAGAGTAGGAATTATATGCGGGGGTAAAAGAATAATAAGGAGAATAAATCGCCACCGCCAATATAATACAATTTCAATAAGTGCGTTGGATGATTACATAGCAGCAATAGCGTTAGAAAATAAAGATACGATTATAGATAGAAATTTAAAATTGGTAATGGAGGGAAGAGAGAATTTATTAAATTGGATAAAAAAAGAACGAAAAGTCAGCATTTCAAATCTTGAAGGCGGGACGACGGCATTTATAGGATATGAAGATTCCAAAAACTCATACGATTATTGTCTTGAATTATTCAGGCAAACCGGGGTTTTACTTTTACCCGGTGATGCAATGGATTTTCCAAAGCATTTTCGTCTTGGTTTTTGTGGTAATCAAGCTGATTTTAAAGAAGGTCTTATCAAATTTTCAGGCTGGTTAAGGGATACTGTATAAAAGAGAATTAATTACAATGGTTAGGAAAGTAATCACAAATTCTTCTGTTTTCTTTTTTAGTAAAATATTTTTTTATACGTTTTAAAACGCCGAAAGGTTTTTTCTTTAAATTATCTTCCAATACAGCTTTTTCAATTAAAAGTCGGTTATATACGATATTAGTTTCGGTTGATTCATCAAGTCTGGTTTTTAAATTTTCAAGTTTCACTTTACATAACTTAATAGCATTCCTTGTTTTCCGATCCATATTTTTATTCATTCCATTTTCCTGACTATGCGAACTGTCGTGTTTGTATTTTAATAATAACAAATGCTTGAAAAATTTTGTCAACCAAAAAGATTATAATATGTTAATATACTTTAAACGATTTATCAACAATTAAATTAATATATGGAAAATAGAGCAACAAAAATATTAATAATAAGGAGAAGTGCACTTGGAGATACCATACATACACTTCCTTTGGCAAAAGCATTAAGAGATAGATATAAAGATGCACAAATAGACTGGATAGTTGAAGATAAGGCGGCTCAATTCGTAGATAAAAACCCGATTTTAGATAAGGTTTATATTCTGCATAAAAAAGCAGGCGGATTAAAAGAATTTATAAAAATAATAAGAAGTATACGAAAAGAAAGATATGATATAGCGATAGATACACAGCAGCTTTTAAAAAGCGGAATAATTTTAGGGTTGTCAGGTGCAAAGAGGAAAATAGCACTTTCAGACGGAAGAGAATTTTCCGGCATATTTGCAAATGAAATTATAAAAACAAACAGGAAACAATTTGATATACATTATCACGTAGTAAAAAGGAATTTGGAAATAGCGGAATATTTAGGAGCAGATACGGGAAAAACGGAATTTATACTTCCTGAAACTTCAAGTGAAACAAAATTAAAAATAAAGACTATTTTATCAAAATTAAACCCAAAACTAAAAACGATAATAATAGCACCTGAAACGACCTGGGGAAATAAACACTGGACACCGGAAGGTTGGAAAGCAATAATATCAGAATTTATAGACAAGGCAAATATAATATACACAGGAACCGAAAGAGATAATGGTTTATGTAGAAATATTTTAAAAGACTTTAAATCTGAAGGAATTTTAAATTTACAGGGTAAAACAAATTTGGAAGAACTTTTAGAACTTTTCAAACATGCAGACCTGGTAATATCACCTGATTCTGGCAGTGCACAAATAGCATGGGCAAGCGGAAAACCGTACATAATAACTGTATTTTTTGCTACCTCATCAGAGAGAACGGCACCATACGGAGACAAATATTTTTCTGTGCAAGCAGAAAGCAAATGTTCTCCTTGTATGAAAAAATCTTGCAATAATAAAGATAAAAATAAGTGTATTAAAACTATAGATTCGCAAAAAATTGTAAAACTTATAAAAAAAGTATTACAATTTGACTAATAAAGTTGTATAATTGTAAAAAACGAAAAATATGAGGGTGTTGCTATTATTTTTTCTAAAATTAAAGGATTTTTTGATAAATTACAACAGGTTGATAACACATTTTCATCGACCAGACCAATGGACATATATAAACGCAACCTTGAGCTGGAACGTGAAATAAAGGAAAAAACTGAAGAATTAAACAAAGCAAATAACACAATGCTCACAATGAGTAATATTTGGGAAATGATGAATTCATCTGAGCCTCTAACGAGTGTTTTAGATACAATAGTTAATTCATTGCAAGCACAGATGGGGTATCAAAATGTGCTGGTAATAACAAAAGAACAAGAAAAAGAAGAAGTATTTTTCCAAGTAAAATCTCATAGTGAAAGTAAACTGATTCAAAAATTAAAAGAGAATAACGGTAATGATTCAATAAAGGATTACAGGATACCGTTTAATGAAAACTTTATACTTGAGCAAGCATTAAAAGAACACAAGATACAAAGTTCAAATGATGTGCAGCATGTAATAAGAAATATAATGATTAATTTGGCACATGAGTTTGTATATGAAGTTATTAGGACAACGCAGAGCAAATCTATAATTGTGGTTCCGATATACAGGAAACAAAATGAGAGTATGACGGAATGTCGGGAATTTGGATGTATGCTTGTGTTTTCAAAGCGTCCCGAGGTAACGGATAATGAATTAAATTTTCTGACATTGTTTGCAAACCAAATAGAATTAGCAATAACAATAGCAGGTTTATTTGAAGAAATAAGGAAGCAGGCGGTAACGGATCCGTTAACGGGATTATATAATCGGAGATATTTTGAAGAAAATATAGATAAAGAAGCAGAGCGTGCGTTAAGGCTTGGGCAGCCGTTTTCGTTAATATCTCTTGATTTAGACCATTTAAAGACAATTAATGATACATACGGACATCAATACGGTGATGTAGCAATAAAAGCAATATCAGATGTATTGAAAAATAAAGCACGTTCGATTGATATACCTGCAAGGATAGGAGGAGAAGAATTTAATATATTGCTTCCCGGAGTAGATTCATACGGAGCAATGATGGTAGCGGAAAGGATAAGGGCAGCAATTGAAGAAACACCTTTGGAAAAGATAGGTCATGTTACGGCGAGTATAGGAGTTGCCGCATTTTTGGAACATAGTACGAATGTATTTGATTTAACTGAGCTTGCGGATCAGGCAATGTATAGAGCGAAAATAAACGGACGTAATCAAGTTCAAATGACGCAAAAGCAAAAATCGTCCAATTGGCAGAAAATTGCGGTAAACGCATTTCTTGATATTATTTCCAAACAGCGTGTGCAAATACCGTCGGAAATAGCAGGAGATATAACAGCCAGATTGAGTTCTGTTTCTGTTGGTGAAAAAGATGCAAAAGAAGTTATATATTCTGTAGTTGACATATTAACGCAATCATACAATTCTACATATCAGGCAGGATTTACAAAATCGAAACTTCATTTGGCAGTTCAAATCGCACAAAAGATGAACATGGCGAAAGATGAGATAGATAAACTGAAGATTGCGGTTCTTTTATATGATATAGGAAACATAATGATTCCGGAGAGTATTTTCAGGAAAGAAGATGAGTTAACTAAAGAGGAAAAAGAGTTAATCAGATCTCATCCGGTTATTGCAGCGAGAGATATTTTAAAGCCTATCAGCAGTATACAGGATATAATTCCGATAATAGAAAATCATCATGAAAATTGGGACGGTTCGGGTTATCCCGGAAAAGCAGCCGGAAATGCTATTCCTTTAAGTTCCCAAATTATTTTATTGGTTGATGCATTTTATGCTTTAACTCAAGACAGACCGTATAGAAAAGCTTATGATATTGACAAGGCAATAGAAATAATAAAACAAGGTGAAGGAACAAAATGGAGTACCGAACTTGTTGAGGCATTTATTCCTTTAGTAATAAAAGACGACAGAGAATAGTCAATATTTTTACAGTATTATATCAACGGATGCAACAAACAAGAATAAACCAACAGTGAAAAAATTATATAAAAACTTTATTTTTAACTTTCAGACAAAGTATTTTTATGTAATTCATTTTACTAAATAGTCTGTTAAAGGTTATCTTATTTTTCAGGGAAGAGCATTTAAGCAAATACGGAAACAAATCGGATTTTTATCATTAAAGCATATTAAACATTAAAAGAACCAAAAATAAGAAAAGCGAGCTTAAAAAAGGATTTAAGACTCGCAATAGCTTTACACCAGCCGAAACATTAATAACATAAATTATTTTAATACTTATTAAGAGTTTAGTCAAGTGTTAAGAAGTAATGAAATAAAGAAATAATTATTCTTTTGTAAAAGCAGTTTTATCAGCCATACAAGCCGGACAAACGAAATCTTCGGGTAAATCTTCAAAAGGTGTTCCGGGTGCAATTCCTGCTTCAGGAACGCCAAGTTCCGGATCATAGACCCAAGTACAAATAGTGCAAATATATTTATCCATTTATTTTTAACTCCTTTCTTTAAGTTCCTTAAGGCATTTATAAAAACCGTTTGCGTGATGTACATAAATACAATTTTTACCATCATTTTTAGATTTATAAAGAGCCTGATCGGCGGTTTGAATAAGTCCTTCCGGTTCATTGGAGGAAGTTGGAAATTCTGATATACCAATACTGATAGTAGTTCGTAGAATTATTTTATCATCAATTGGAAATTGAATTTTTTCAATATTTCTTCTTAATCGTTCAGCGATAACGGTAGCATCTTTTGCGGCAGTTTCAGGGAGAATTACGGTAAATTCTTCACCGCCGTATCTTGCCGGTACATCAATATTTCTGCAAGTATTTTTAATAGTAACGGCAATTTCTTTAAGCACTCTGTCGCCGATTAAATGTCCATAAGTATCATTGATTTTTTTAAAATTATCAATATCCATCATCAAAAGGGAAAGGACGTGATTATATCTGCCTGCTCTTGTAACTTCAGCTTCAAGTAGTGTTTTAAAATGCCTGTGAATATATAATTTTGTTAATCCGTCTTTAGTGGCAAGTTCGTATAATTTAGCATTATCTATTGCAATTGCTGCCTGATTAGAGAGAGCTTCTATGAATTCTAAATCTTGTTTATTAAAGAGTTTATTATTTTTTTTATTTGTAATATTAATAACACCTATAGCTTCACCTTTAGCGATTAATGGAACGCAAATCATAGAGGAAATGTTGTTTGGCAAATCTATGTGTTTAAATCTGGGATCATTTTGTCCCAAATTAGTAATGATAGATTTTTTTTCGGCAAAAACTTTACCTGCAATACCTTCATTAGCTTTTAATTTACTGCATTCTATAACACCGTTATTGATGTCAAATTCTACTTTTGGATCTTTTAATCCATAAACGACTTTTACCTGTAAAGTATTATCAGTCATATCATAAAGCATTAAAGAACCTTTTTCGGCATCAATTGTTTCGAGAGCTCTGCCTAAAATAACCTGAATAAGCCCTTTCAAATCATCAATAAAATTAACTGCCTGAGAAATATTATATAAGATTGACAGATTATGAAGCGATTTATGCAGGGAAGTAATTTGTTGCTCTTGTTCAGCCTGACGAATAAATTTTATCAAAAGAGGTTCTATACAATAGAACATTTTGTTCAAAAGAGTTAATTCTTCATTTTGGAAGGGTTCATTATTATCTTTTTGTCCTATGGAACAAATGCAAAAAGGTTCATCGTCTTTAAAAAATACCCTTAGATAAGCAGAGTTTAATTTTTCAAGAGAAGCTGTTTCCCAAAGAGTTTTATATTTAAAAGAGCCGTCAGAGTTTGTAGCAGGGATAAGTTCTTTACCGGTATAGTTTAAGAAATCGGCATATTCTGCATCAAATTCCATAGCACCCAATTTTTCAGAGAAAGTTGTAGATTTGAATGTTTGATCTTTTTTGACAAAGAATATGACGTCATTCAAGTTAAAGTTTGAAGTCATAAATACACTTATTTTGCTAAGCAAATCATCCAGAGAATAAGCTTGATTAGAAAGAATATTCAATTCAAAAAGATTATTTAATTCAAGAAAATTTTTTTGAAGATTGTAGATTTTATCGGACAATTCCTGTGTCATTATTTATAAAAAGATCCCTTCAAATTCCGAATATACATGTTTTTTTATATTATAGCATGTGTGCGTCAAAAAGAAACAAAAAAAGCATTGATTTTTGTAAATATTATCATTTAATTTTTTCAAGGAGGGCATCGGTAATGATTTGAGAATATTTACCATTACCGTTTATTGCAATTATTATTAAATTTTCATCATTTTTTTCTGCAGAAGCTATAATACCTTGTACGCAATAATTTAATGGTAAATTATTAATATCAGCTTTAAATTTGGCATAAGGAATATTTTGATTTAAAGCCTTCATATCAGAGATGCCTGTTATTTCAAAATTTTCAAATTGTAAAATTTTAAAATTTTTTATAAAAGCGGTTATTTTTTCTTCATATTTATGTGAATTAAAATCATCTTTAGTAAGAACATTATTGTTAGAAGTCAATAAGAAGTAGAATTTTTGAGAGGAAGCACCATGCCTGACATAGACATAATTACCAATTTTAGGTAATTTAGCGGAAGAAACAAGTTCAAATTCAGAATCCAAATTAGAAAAATCAGCTGTTTTAGAAGCTTTTTGCAAAACAGAATCAGATTTAAAGAAGGATTTATTAAAAAAGTCTTTAAAAAACGTAACACCGCCTATTGCCACAAATCCAATAACGGCAAGGATTACAATAATTATCTTAATAATTTTTCCTAAACAACCGAACATTTTTCACCTCAAAACTTGTTATTTAAGTAACATTTAACTAAAATTAGTATAGTTATGATAAAAAAAGAAATCAATAATATCAATAGTGCGGAAGTTGATTACAATAATGCAACGCCGATGTTAAAGCAGTATCTTGATATAAAGCGAAAGTGTCAGGGCAAGATTTTAATGTACAGAATGGGAGATTTTTATGAGGCTTTTTTTGAAGATGCGATAACTGTTTCAAGAGCTCTTGAAATAACTTTAACATCGAGAGATGGCGGCTTTTTGGGGAAGATTCCCATGGCAGGAATACCTGCAAAAGCCTTTGACAATTATCTTCCGAAACTTTTAGAAAAAAATTACAAAGTTGCAGTTTGTGATCAGATGGAAGATCCGAAACTTACAAAAGGTCTTGTAAAACGGGAAGTAACGCAAATAATAACAGCAGGAACCATAAGTGAACCAAATCTTATTAAGTCTGATAAAAACAATTGGCTTGCTGCTTTAATAGAGGAAAAGGGAATTTTCGGACTTGCATATACGGATATTACGACCGGTGAATTTTATATGACACAGGGAGTATTATCCGACATTTTATCAGAACTTTCGAGAATAAAACCTTCTGAAATTATTGCACCTGTAAAAAAGCAAAAAGTATTACCATTTCAAATTGTTCCGGAAGAAAAATTTGATATACCCGAACAAATTCCCTTAAATTATAACTGTTCAAAAATATCTTATACTGCCTTTGACAGTAACCTTGCAGAAAAAAACATAAAAGAGTTATTCAATGTATTTTCATTAGATTCATTCGGATACAAAGATTTTTCTCTTGGTTTTCGTGCAGCAGGGGCTATTTCCGTATATTTAACAGAAGCAAGAAAAGATAATTTACCGAAATTTGATACAATAAAATCTTATCATTTATCGGAATATCTCTCAATGGACATTAATACGGCAAGAAATTTGGAACTGTTATATACAAACAAAGATAATGCAAAATACGGAAGTCTTTTATGGTCAATTGATAACGTAAAAACAAACATGGGTTCAAGACTTTTAAAAAAATGGATTACGCAGCCTTTAAAAGATGTTAATAAAATCAACAACAGACTTGATGCAGTAGAAGAATTTTTGTCAAATCCGAAAGCAGCAAAAAGACTAATTAATATATTAGAAAAAGTATACGATATAGAAAGACTTGCCGTAAAAATAAGCAATACAAGTGCAACACCGAGAGATTTTTTGTCAATAAAATCGACACTGTTGTTAATACCGGAAGCAGAAGAAATACTTTCGGAATTTAACAACGAATATTTAAAAATTTCGACAAACACGGACGAATTAGTTGAACTTGCAAATATAATAGAAAAGACAATTAAAGAAGATGCTCCTGCAAACGCAAAAGACGGCGGTGTTATAAAAGAAGGTGTAAATGGTGAACTTGATTATTACAGAGAATTGTTAAACGGAGGAGAAAAAAATCTTTCCGACATGGAAACACGAGAAAAGGAGAGAACGGGAATAAAAAATTTAAAAATCGGATACAGTAAAACATTCGGTTATTTTATAGAAGTAACAAAATCAAATATTCCATTAGTTCCAAATGACTATATAAGAAGACAAACTTTAACAAATGCAGAAAGATATATTACTGAAGATTTGAAAAAGTTTGAAACGGAAGTTTCCGCAGCAAAATATAAATCTGTTGAAACAGAATATAAAATTTTTTCTGATTTAAGAGAATATGCAAAAGAATACACAGAGGGAATAAAATCAATTGCACACAGTTTTGCATCAATTGATGTGCTGTTGTCTTTTGCATCATCCGCATCGGAAAATTCTTATGTTCGTCCGCAAGTAAATGACGGGGAAGAAATAATTATAAAAGACGGAAGGCATCCGGTATTGGAAAAAATTCTTCCTATGGGCAAATACGTACCGAACGATTTAAGACTATGTGCAAATTCCAGTCAAAATACGGATACACAATTCATGATTTTAACAGGTCCGAATATGGCGGGAAAATCCACATATATGCGTCAAAATGCATTAATTGTTATAATGGCACAGATGGGGTGTTTTGTTCCTGCTTCTTATGCTGAAATAGGTATTGTAGATAAAATTTTCACAAGAGTAGGAGCATCTGATGATCTTTCACTGGGTCAATCTACTTTTATGGTGGAAATGAGTGAAACAGCATATATTTTAAATACTGCAACGGAAAAAAGCTTTATACTGCTCGACGAAATAGGCAGAGGAACAAGTACCTATGACGGTGTTGCTATTGCCTGGTCTGTTGCAGAATATATTGCTACAAAAATAAAAGCCAGAACTGTTTTTGCAACTCATTACCATGAACTTAATGTCATGCCCGATAAATTTAATCAAATCAAAAATTTTAGAATTACTATCAGCGAAAAAGATGGTGATATAGAGTTTTTAAGAAAAATTGTAGAAGGTTCTGCAAGCAAAAGTTACGGAATACAAGTTGCTAAAAAAGCAGGTTTGCCTGATTGTGTTGTTGCCAATGCTCAAAATCTTATGATTGATATGCAGAAAGAATTCCAAAAAGACCTTGCCGGAAGAAAAAAACAAGGGAAAAACATTCCTGAAATTCCTCAGTTAACTCTGCCTTTTGGAGATTAATATGAGCTTCAAAAAGGTTTTTTCATATTTATTTTTAACAGTTTTCTGTTTTTGTATTTTATATGCTGTTTCTTGTTTTTCTTTAAATCCTGCAATAGATACCGGCAGAGAACTTTATATTCCTTTAAGAATATTAAATGGTGAAGTTTTATATAAAGACATTTTTAATATATACGGTCCTTTTGCTTATCAAATAAACGCATTTGCTTATAAACTTTTAGGAGCAAAATTGCATGCTTTAAGAGTTTTTGGAATTATTGATACAATGCTTGTCATTTCTTCATTATGGTTCATTTTAAAAGAATTATTTTCACAGCAAAATGAGAAAATAACCGTATTTTCAAAATTATCCGATATTCCTTTTAGAATACCTTTTTTTGCCTTTATATTGATAATATTAGCATCGGGAATTTCAAACAGTATTTTCAATTACATACTGCCGTACTCTTTTGCTATGACG
The DNA here is from genome assembly GCA_947624605.1 of Candidatus Gastranaerophilales bacterium. Classification (GTDB taxonomy): domain Bacteria; phylum Cyanobacteriota; class Vampirovibrionia; order Gastranaerophilales; family Gastranaerophilaceae; genus RUG841. The sequence continues at coordinate 14,901 of CANQLA010000012.1, forward strand.
TACGGAATATGTTTTTTTCTGTTTTCGTTATTGTTTTTTATAAAATTTTCAAAAAGTTACAATCCGAATTTTGCTTATCTTGCAAGTTTATTTGCAGGCTCAGCCTTTTGCTGTAAATATGAATTTGCTTGTTATTCAATTTTTTTGATGTTATTTATTACATTTTGTAAAAAAATAAACACTAAAAATATCATTTTTTCATTCTTATCATTTATGATTGTTCCCTGTCTTTCATTCGGATTATTGTTTTTACGGGGAATGAGTTTTGAAGATTTGTCAAAAACCGCACAAACTTTAAAAACCATGGCAGACACCCAAGCTATAAAATATTTGTATTCCAATTTCACAGGCACATATTTTGATTTTAAAGTATTCAAAATTTGTCTGTTTAAAACGCTAATTCTTCTTATTATCGGGGCAATTGTTTTCTTTTCTCAAAAATTTTATAAAAAAGATATATTTTTAACGCTGATTGTTTTCATTTTTTCGGTCTTTGGTTTGTTGTATGTTGGAACAACAGGCTTTTCACTTTTTGCCGTAATAAATATTTTATTGTTTTTACTTTTTATAAAAAAAGTTTTTCATAACAAACCTGTATTAATTTATATGGTATCAGTTATTTTGCTGTCTTTAAAGACTTTTTTTGCTCTAAACATTCAAACTTACGGTATTTATACTCTTCCGTTTTTAATAATTTCTATATTTGTATTTTTAAAACAAATTATTCTGTACAAAAACGATAAAATAAAAATACAAGTTATAAATACTTATTCAATTATTACAATGATGTTATTGATATGTTGTATTGTACCTGCGGTTATCCAAAACTTAAAAAATAACAAAAGTATTGTTACAGAAGAATTAAATTTCAACAATTATTACGAAAAATTAACAAAAATAACCATAACAAAAAGTTATATTGCTAATCCGTTAAATCAGGCTATAGCATTTATTAACCAAAAGACAAAACAAAATGACCGTATTGTTGTTTTACCGGAAACACAATTTTTGAATTTTATAACAAAACATCCTGCCGATAATCTGTATGACAGTTTAACACCAATGTATTTTGAAACTTTTGGCGAGTATAATATAATTGGACATTTTAAAAAATCAAAACCGGAATATTTTATTCTAAACAACAGAAATACTTCCGATTATGGAAAACGTTACATTTGTGAAGATTACGGACAAGATTTTTGTTCTTTTGTAAAAGATAACTATAAACTTGTAGAAACTTTCGGTGAAAAACAGTATATTTTAAAAATATTTAAGAGAAGAGATTTAAAATGAAAATAGCAATAATTAATCACGGATGTGCCAAAAACCTTATAGATACAGAACTTATGGCAGGTTTGCTGAGCAAAGCAGGACACAAAATTACACTTGACGAAAAACAGTCGGATATAGTCTTAATAAACACATGCTCTTTTATCTGTGATGCTGAAACCGAATCTGTTCAATCAATAGTCAAAATGATTAACGAAGGAAAAAAGGTTATCGTCGCAGGATGTTTGGCTCAAAAACATAAAAAAGAACTGCAAAAAGCACTTCCGGAAGTTTCTGCGTTTTTGGGAACTTCTGATATTAACAAAATCGTTGAAATTATTGACAAAGTTTCTCAAAACCAACATATTTACAGTGTTTCATCAAATCCTGTTTATAAATATCCGGAAGAAGCTGCACGGCAGCAAATCACCGTCGGCTCATATTCTTATATAAAAATTTCCGAAGGATGTGATTGCAAGTGCGGATATTGTATAATTCCAAAACTTAGAGGAAAAACTGTTTCAAGACCAATTGAGAATATTGTTAAAGAAGCTGAACTGTTATCTAAAAAAGGTGTGGCGGAAATTATTTTGATTGCACAAGATACCACTGCTTACGGTAAAGATTTATACGGGAAACCATCTTTGGCTGTTTTATTAAAAGAACTTGTTAAAATAGAGGATTTATGCCGTATAAGAATTATGTATACGTTTCCGTCCGGAATTAGCGATGAACTTTTGGATGTTATTAAAAATAATGAAAAAATATTTAAATATATCGATATTCCCCTCCAGCACTCAAGTCCTTCCGTGTTAAAATCTATGTTAAGACCGGTAGATGATTATAAAAAATTAATTGAAAAAATAAGAAAAACTATTCCGAATATCGCTATTAGAACAACTTTTATTGTTGGTTACCCGGGTGAAACGGAAGAAGATTTTAAACATTTGAAAAATTTTGTTAAAGAAGTAAAATTTGACAGGCTTGGCGTTTTTGAATATTCAAGAGAAAAAGGTACTTATTCTTACAATCTGCCGGATAGAGTCCCTGCCAGAATAAAACACAAACGTAAAAATCAAATTATGAAATTACAAATGTCTGTTTCTAAAGAAATTAATCAATCCTTAATCGGGAAAACTATTGAATGTATTGCTGAGTACATTTGTGATGACGGTACTATTATTGCCAGAACTTACAAAGATGCTCCTGAAATTGACGGAATAATATATTTGAAAACCCGAAACGAAAATAATTCAGTCGTTCCGGGCGATATAGTTTATGCTTTGGTTACAAAATCCGATAATTATGACCTTTTCGGTATTATCAATTAAAGTTTTTCTATTGATGTTGATGATTCACCTTGATATTGCATTTGCTGAATTTGAAATCTGAACGGAGGTTTATCTTTGTCAAATTTAACTTGTTTTTCTTTTGTAGAAATACCGGATTTTTGGTTCAGTCCATTGCTTTTATCAATTTTATCATAGGTTTTACCGTAATTTTGTTCAATTTTTTTTATTTCTTTTTTGACGGTGTCATCAGTTTTTAATCTTGCATTGTCGTATAATTGTTGAGTTTTTTCAGAATTTTCTTTTATTATTTCTTCTGTTTTGTCTTTTGTAATATTTATTTTTTCAGTTGTTTTTTCCGCATCTTGTTTTATGGTTTTATCAATTTCGGAAGATTTTTCCTTTAAAAGGTCAGTAGTTTTGTTTTCTTCTGATTTTATCTGTTCAATCAAATCTTTTTGAGGAACAATTTTTTTACTGATAGGCTTTATTGTCGGCTCGAGTTTTATTTGGGTTTTTATATCGGTTTTATCTGTATTCAAAGAAGGTTCTTGTGTCGATACAGGTTCCGAATTTATAGTGTTAAAGTTAAAATTGTATTTGCCTAATTCATATTTTTCAGGATTTTTAGTGTTTGTTTGCGGTTCTGCAAGAACTGCTGTACCGGTCATAGCTGAGATTAAAATTGCAATTAAAAATTTTTTCATAAATTCTCCATTTAAATATTTTTTTTTATATTAACTTCATTATTAGTATTTTAATACAAGTTCTCGATTAATTCAAATATAAAAAAAACAACTGCATTTTCATATTACCTATTTGGTCTGTCCTTTTTGACAAAATGCTATAATGACTAGTTGTCAATTTTTTTTACGGTATTTTTTTTAACGAATTTTTTTCCGTAATTATCAAATATAACAGCATAAACAGTTTTACCTTTATAGTCAACAACCTGATAAATGGTTCCTTTACCGTATTGTTCATGCTCAATGCGATTTCCGGCTTCTATGTTTTTCCCGTCATTGTTGTCATTGCTGTTGTTGTAATCAGCAAATAAAGGTAAAATGGTAAAAGAAAAAATTAAAAGTGTGATAATTATTTTTTTCATATAAACTCCATTGTTATTATTTGTTAAACTTTATGTAATGTGGTTATTTTCGGATCAAGCAGTCTTCTGCCTACATTATCAAACTGAATTGAACAAAGTCTTTTATTTCCGTATACTATAATTTTTTCGATTGTACCTTCGCCGTATTTTGCATGAAAAACACGGTTTCCTTCGTCAAAATTCTGAGAATTATCGGTTTCTTTTTCTTTTGGTTCGTAAATAGGAAGTTTATCAGCATCGGGAATATTCCTGTTGTTATTTTTCGTAACGGAATTATTGTTTGTTTCTGATAAATTATTTTGTTTGTTAGTTTTATCGGATGATTGTTCTTTGATTTTCAAATTGGATGAATCCGCTAATTCATTGTTAACGGAATAGGTTTCTTCATTTGATACTTCTTCAATCTGTATTTTACTTTCAGATACACTATGATTATTTTGTTCTGAGGCGAGGTTTTCAAGTTGCTCTTCAAGTGTTAAAGTCTGTTCATTTATAGAGAGACTTTGTGAATTGTGAGAGATATCTTTTATATTGTTTTCATAAGCATCAATTATTGGTAATTGTTCATCGTAATCATTTAAAATCAAATCATTATCAATGTTTTGTTGTTTATCCGGAATATCTGACGCTAATGAATAATTTGAATTGTCAAGAGTATTCATATTATTTTCTATAATTGCACTTTTGGAAAATTCTGCCGCATTGTCAGTTTTTTGTGCGGTAGAATTTTCAATTTCCGGAACGAAATTAATCGCATCAAGATTATCTAAATCTTCTATAGTTATTTCGTCGTTATTAATAGATGAATATGTTAAATTATTTATATCTTCCGCTGTGTTTGAGATAACAATTAACGGAATAAACAAGGTACTTTCTCCCCAAAGTATAAACTCATCTCTTGAAAGTTTTGGTATAAAAAATCCGAAATCTTCATTGTAATATTTTGCTGTATCAGAGGCAAAAACAGTGAGATTTTTACAATATGATTTTATTTTATTTAAAAATTTATCTTCATGGTTAATTATCGGAATAAGTCTGACGGTTTCATTTTCATAAATTTTTTTTACAGTATCATTTGTTAAGTTTTCTTCTGAAACATCAGAAATGACATAGACTTTTTTGTTTATATGCGAAATTACCGAAGATAAAATTAAATTATGATACTTTGTATCAATATCTGAAACATCAAGTTTAAAAGATCCTATGGAATTATTAATTGTTTCAAATTGAGATTCGTCTTCAGCAAAGATTTTTTTCTGTTTATACTGAAGCAACTTATTGTAAAAAATTAACAAACCTGAATTATCGGAATTTTTACATTCTTGTGCAATAATATTAACAAAAAGCTCAAACGGTAAGAAGCCTTTAGGCAAAGATTCAACATATTTTTGAATTTCGAGGATTATTCCCTGAATAATTGCCTTTGCATCAATGGGACAATCATCAAGGTCTTTTTCAAAAATGTAATCTAAAGCTTTGCTATCTAAAGGAATTTTATAATCTAAGCCAAAGACAGCAGTTAAAGAGGTTTTTACGGATTTATATTTTCCTTCAAAGTCTAAAAGTAGAATTCTGGAGCCGGCTTTATTAAGAGAAAATACCAAATTCTTAACAATTGAAATTGCTTGTTGAGCTTTGTCACAAATAATACAATTATTTGAAGAGAGAAATTTTAAATCGGTAGCAACGGGAAGTTCAGGATTTCTGACGTAGTTTCCCCAAACTATTTCCTTTGTTTTAGGACGGAATAATCTTATTATTTCGTCAGCATCAAGAAAACCGACTTGGGAATTTTTAGAGGGAGTATAACCGTTATATTTTTTTAAACGATTATTTTTATCAACGGTAAGATAAAATTTTACTGTAGCAATATTGAGATTTTCCTGATTAGCCGAAGCAATATCAGTTACTTGAGAAACTATAGTAACGTTATCATCTTCAATAAATAAAAAGTCAGCTAAAAATAAGTTGTTTTCCAGCGGGGTATACAATATTTCGGCGGTATTGTTTTTTACCTCAAATACTTTCATACTTATTATAACCTTCCTTTTTTTCTAATTATACACAAAAACAGTATTTTTTTAAAATTATATTTTAAATATATATCTGCTTGAAAAATTTTTATATATTTGTTATTTTATTTATAATAGGAGAATAGTTATGTCAAAGAAGTTTTTTGAAGCATTTATTGATAAAGTTTTAGAATTTCCGTTTTGGGTAAAGGAAGTTTTATACATAAAGTTAAGGGATGATTTTACGGATAAAAAAGTATCGGAATCTGATTTGCATACCCCTATTGAAGAATCATATCAATTACATATTCCGTTGATAACATTTATGGGTAAAAAAGAGCTTGAAGACAGAGATCATGATGAAGATGAAAAAGTATACAGATTTTTGCAAGGTGTTGCGGAAGGATGTTCAGTTGCGGAAATTACACTTAGGAATTTTTGGACACTTCAAGATACTGCAAAAGTAAATGTATATTGTATTCAAAAGGAATACCTTAACCAACCCACATCAGAAAAAGTACTTGCTACGGCACTTTATATGAGTGGCAGAATTAAGATGGGTGATTACTACAAACGTATCGGAAAGATTTCTGTTGATGACATAAATAAAGCTTTGCAAAGACAAAAAGAATTGACGGCATTAGGAAAAAATATACCTTTTGCACAAATTCTTATTTCAATGGGTTTGGTAACGGAGGATGAAACTAAAGCAATCATATATGTAAAAGATGAAAGTAAAAAGCGTTTTATATTTAATTCCGGAATGCTCGGCAAAAGTACTACGACAGATTCTCAGAGAATTGATATTAATGCAAACGGTGACGGAAAAGACAAGTCAGCAGCTCAGTTGGTAATATTACGTCAAGAGATATATGATTTACAAAACAAATTAAACCAAATTGCAAATATAATTAAGAGGTAATAATGCAGCTGCCGAAATATGTACTTTTAAGCCGAAATATACGAAACGGTTTAATAGAGGAAGAACATTTCGGAGTAATAGTTGAGTACAGACCAAGTGGTATAAATAAAATTGCAGGCGAAGATAAAAATTATCCTTTTTATCTTCGTTCTTGTATGAAGCCGTTTCAGCTCGCAGCAATATCGGAAATTATAAAAAATTTTGATTTCACCCCTCAAGAAACAGCTGTTTGTCAGGCATCCCATTCGGGAGAAGATTTTCATATTGAAGCAGTTTCAAATATTTTAAAAAAAATAGGACTCAAAAAAGCTGATTTATTATGTCCCGCACAAATGCCTTTGAATGGAGAAAGCCGAAAAAATTTAATAAAACTAGAACAACAGCCTGAATCAATACATAACAATTGTTCCGGCAAACATGCGGCAATGCTGGCTTTCTGTGTTTTAAAAGGATATGACACAAAAAATTATAATGATATTAATCACCCAATGCAAAAATATATTTTAAATTTTACGGCGGAAATGTGCGGCTTAAGGTTAAAAGATTGTCTGATTTCAAAAGACGGATGTACTTTACCTGTTATAGCAACACCGCTTAAAAATTTAGCGGAAGGTTTTTTAAATGTTTTTAACAATTATCCTGAAATTACAAATGCAATTATTAATAATCCCTATTACGCAGGCGGGCATGGACGCTTAGATTCGGAAATTATAAAAGCAGGTTTAGGAAATTTAACAGCCAAAGTTGGTGCGGGTAATTTGTGTTGTGTTGCCGATTTAAAAAATCAGACCTGTATAGTTATAAAATTATCCGATCCGGATAATTATTCAAGAGGTCTTATTTTAACAACCCTTCTTAACAAAATGAATAAATTTAAAGATTTTGAAAATTCAGTTCTAAAACAAATATATTCAAACGATATCACTGATGAAAACGGGGTCAAACTCGGTGAAACAGAGGTAATGATATAAAAACGTGAAGTTAATCTTCACATTCTTCTTTATAAAAACAAGTACATCTTGTACAAACAGGAAAATTACCATTTCTGTCCAAATAAAATCTTGTTTTATCAGCGATTTGATTATTCCAAATTTTTGATAAAGGCTCTTTTCTTGCATTACCCAAAACATTATATAGACAGCTAGCAACAGTTCCGTCCGGAAAGAAAAAAGGAATTTTGTACGGAGAAAGGCAGTGTTGTTTTTTTCTGATATTATAAACTTTATCGTCATCATAATAATCAAGTCTTTCCTGTTCTGTCAAATCCGGAAATTCCTTGACAACGACGGGATCATATTTAGATTTAACATCTTTAATAATTTCGTTTAATTTTAAGATATAATCTTTAGGAAAAGAAACATCCTGCCTCATCATAAGACGTTGAGTATAAGGCTGAGTGTATAGAGAAGATATAATTGAGTGCATTTCGTTATCTTTTGATGTAGAAACATATCTCGGATGATTTAAAATAATTTCTCTCGGATTATATTCAAGCATTCTGTCAATAAAATCGTAAATTTCGTTGATATTATCAGGTAGCATTACGAAGTTAATATTGTAATAAAGAGGCATTTCTCCCGGTAAAAGATTTAAGTTGATTTCATTCATTTTTTTGAGTGCATTTTCTGCTTTCAAAAAAGCATTTTCAACATTTCTGATTTGATCGTGAGTTTTGCCTATTCCGTCGATAGAAACCGTTACACCGCAATAATTTTTTTTAATAACAGGTAAAAATTTTTCCAAGAAAAACCCGTTAGTAACAATATGTTTATGAATATTATGATAGGTTGCTCTTTCTAAAATTTCGGCAAAATCTTTGTGCAAAGTAGGTTCTCCGCCGAGCAAAATCAGAGTTGAACCCGGGAAATTCATTTCAATATCTTTAAAAATTTTATCCCATTCTTTAGCACTCAATTCTTTAGTATGCGGAATACCTTCTTGTGTACACATTTTACATTTAAAATTACATCTGAAAGTTATGTATGTAATAAATTCATTTATAGTTTGTTGGGACATATAATTTTCCTTACTGTCAAATATAATAAGACATATATATTTGTATTGTCAATCTTACATTTAATCATATTGACAATTTAAAACCAAGTTTTATAATATAAAATATAATTTCATTGAGGATTATATGATATAAGGAATTTGTTTTGAGAGAAATTTTTACATCAAGACCATTTTTACCTCCAATTAATGAGTTTGTCAGGTATTTAAAGAAAGCATATGACAAGCATACATTGACAAGTCACGGGATTTTGATGCAGGAGCTTGAGCAGAAACTGATTTCTTATTTAAAAGTAAAAAATATTAAAGTTGTAACAAGTGCTACGACCGGATTACAGATGGCGGTTAAAGCTTTTAATTTTGAAGTCGGAAGTGAAATTATCACGACGCCTTTTTCGTATGTAGCAACAACGACTGCGATACTGGCAGAGAAATGTACACCTGTATATGCTGATATTGAGTCGGATAATTTTACTATTGATGCCGATAAAATTGAAGGTCTTATAACATCAAAAACAAAAGCGATAATGCCTGTTCATATTTTCGGTTATGCTTGTAATATCGAAAAAATAGATGAAATAGCAAAAAAATATAATTTAAAAGTTATATACGATGCTGCCCATGCTTTTGGTGCTGTGTATAAGGGAGTACCGTTGGTACAATACGGAGATGTATCAGTCGTTTCGTTTCAAGAAAGTAAGCTTTTCCATACAGCTGAAGGAGGAGCTATTTTCACTACAAATGAAGAATTAATGGAACAGTTTGAATTGATGAAGCAATGCGGGCATGTTGATGATAATTTTGTTCGTGACGGTTTTAATGCAAGACTTTCGGAATTACATGCCGCAATGGGATTAGCAAATTTAAAATATATGGATAAAATTATAGAGAAGCGAAGAGAGTTAAGTATTTTATATGACGAATTTTTTGAAGGGTATGTTAAGACACCTAAAAAACAAAGTGATTTGGAATATAAATATCCATATTATGTGATAGTTTTGGACACAGTAGAGCAGAAAAACAGAGTTATGGAAAAGTTATGTGAACAGGGAATTTATCCTTGGCATTGTTATTATCCGACTTTAAATACATTAAAATATTTAGAAACATATTATTCTTGTCCCGTTGCGGAAGATATTTGTGCAAGAATATTGCAAATGCCATTTTATTATGAGTTAGATAAAAAAGATATAAAAAGAATATGTGAAAATACGGTTAAAGCAATTAAAGAGAGATAGTTTTATGTCTGAGGTATCAATAATTATTCCGGTATACAATGCAAAAAAGTTTATAAAGGAATGTTTGGTAAATTGTATGAATCAGACATTTGAAGATATAGAGATAATAGTTGTTGATGACAAATCAACCGATAATACGGTGGAAATTATAAAATCGGTGATGAAGGAAGACAGTAGAATAAAATTAATAGAACTTGACAAAAATTATCGTCAGGGATATGCGAGGAATATAGCTATAGAACAAGCACAATCGGACTATATAATGTTTTTGGATGTAGATGATGCATATACAAATGATTGTGTTGAGCAACTGTACAAAAAGATAAGTGAAGACGATGCCGACATGACGGTTTGCAGATTTGCGACAATAGATCATAATACGGGAAAAGTTGCAAATGAACATGAATTTAATAATTATGCAAATTTGCCCGTAAAACTGCATAACGGATTTAATTGGAAAGATTGTGTGCCGTTGGATTTATTTGATAAATGCAATGTTGTATGGGATAAAATATATAAAAAGTCTTTTTTAAAGGAAAAGGATATAAAATTTCCCGGTGGTATGTTTTGTGAAGATGATGTGTTTTCATTTCGTGCTATATTCAGGGCGGAGAAAGTGACTGTATTAAATAAAAGCCTTGTTTATTACCGAATTAACAGAAAGGATTCATCATCGAATTTAAAAGACAGAACGACGTTTGATTGTTTTGCAATGTACAAGATGATAAAAGAAGATTTACAAAACCAGTGTATATTTTTCAAATTAGAAAATGCGTTTATGCATTATCATATATTTTCGTTTTTATTTTTTTATAAAGCAGTGAATAAAATTTATCAAAAAGAGTTTTTTGACAGAATGAAACAAGAGTTGTCGATATATGAAGGATTTATAGATGACAAATACAATATGGTTTCGGATCCCGGGACATATAAAGTTTTAAATTCAATTTTAAAAAACAATCACATCACCTTTGAAATATATAGATTTATTGAAAAACTAAAGGATAAAAATTTCAAATATTAAATCTTAAAATATTGTATTTTATACACTTATAAATTATGATAGAATTAAATTGTAAGGATTAATTCTATGAAGTATGATATATTGAACAGTTATAAGGTACAAGAAGGAATATACGATGAATTATTTCAATCGGATAATGAACCGAGGGAGATAACGAAGAGATTATTGCAAAAGCTTTTAGAGATAGGTGAAAGTGAAGCCGAGAGGAGAAAAAACAGATTAAATTACACGCAATATTACCAAGCGGTAATCAAATCACAAGAAGAAACGGAGAGCAGGGATTTAGATTCAATACCGTTGTTAATTACGCCTGAAGAATGGCAAAAATTGAAAGAGGGAGTAATTCAAAGGGCAAAGCTGTATGATATAATAGTAAAAGATATATATAGCAATCAAAGATTAATAAAAGAGAAGATACTACCGCCAGCGGTAGTATATGGAAATCCGAACTTTCTGAATATGATATGGAGGGAAGAGAGTTGGGACGATAGTTTTATAAATCTGATGAGTACAGATATAGTAAGAGATAAGAC
>CANQLA010000013.1 GCA_947624605.1 Candidatus Gastranaerophilales bacterium
ACCGGAAGATTCAAAGCAGTAAATGACAGATTTCAGATACCTGAAGGAATAGGAAGGACATTGGAAAACAGGTTATCGATGGCGAGGTCATATCCTGAATTATTTCATGAATTGAATGTAGAAAGATTGAATAAATTTTTTGAAAATTTCAGGCAGAATATATTATCTGGAGGAGGAGAAGAAGCGAAAGCAGTATTGTTAGCAGCGGAGCCTGAGAGATATCAAAGGAGTGAAGATGGATTTTTAGCGAAATATTTAAAATTACAGTTGGTAGAGAATAATGATTTATCAGTGAGAGGTTTTAAAGTATATTTAAAGACGCTGACAGGGTTAAAGAAGATAGATACGATATTAAGGCGAGTAGAAGACGGGATGTGTGATCCGTTAGAGTTAAGAATAGATTCCGGGGAAGGAGCGGTAGGTTTAATAAGTGCTGTAAGGAGCGGTAATGTAAAAGTAGTAAATTCGTTGGGAGTAGGGATATTAGAAGCCCCGATAATACGAGTTTTTTTACGAGAGGCGGCACAATTTTATTTACAAGAGGAGTTAAAGATAGAACCGGTAAAAGCATATTGGTTAGGTGAAGAAAAATCGAGGGAGACAGTTCTGAACAGACCGGATAAATATATGTTTTATAATGCGTATGAAAAGACGGAGTTTTGGATATATGGAAAGATGACGGAAGTGGGTCGGATGGTTTTAACAGAGAAGATAATGCAAAATCCGGAGTTATTTACGGCTGAGGAATATATAAAGGGTTCAACGGTGCCGTATATAAAGGGAGAGAGATACGTAGCCGGAGAGGCACATATAAGGATTTATAGTTCAAATACGAAATGCGGATGTACGGTAATGCCTGGCGGATTAGGCTGGGTTAATGATGAAAGCGGTAAGAAGGCAGTAGAAAAGGACATTTGGGTTATTGCAGGAGAAGGTAATAAAGAGATAGTAAACAATCAGAAGGTAAATGAAACAGTAGTACTTTCTAGGGCAGGAGGGGATTTGCCAAGCAGAACGGGAGAGAATTTGTACCGATTAGGCAAGAATCTTGAGAGAGCAGAATTTTTGGCGAGGATAGCCAGAGCAATAGCGAAGAGGCTTGCAGACAGGGAATTATTTGATATAGCAGAACCGTTGCCATATTTATTACAATTTTGGAAAGAGAGTAACGGAATAGAATATGAATATGAGGATATTTTATGGAATTTGGTGATGAAGAAAACCGAGGAAAGCGGCCTGCAGCCTATATTCAAACAAATAAGGATATTAGCGGTACAATTAAGGGATAAAATATCAGAAGACACCTGGCAATTCATAAAGGATTTCGGAAGGCGGAATATGCCTGAGGGTAAAGATGCGGCGGGATTATTGCCGTATTTACAGAATATAATATCTGATGCTGCAGCATTTGCGGGATTGATTTCTGAGGGAATGACGAGGGGACATGGATTCAGGTTTTTAGAATTAGGCAGAAGAATTGAACGAGGTAATTTAACGATAAAATTAATAAAAGATATGTTAAAGGAGAAGGTAGAAGAAGAACGGCAATTAATGAGTGCGTTATTAGAAATAAGTGATGGAACATTAACATATTACAGACGATACGGAACGAAGTTAAATGTGGCGGCGATAACCGATTTATTGATGTGTGATGAATCAAATCCGCATAGTGCAGCATATCAGGCATCAGAGATAGAGAAGGTAATAAAGGAATTACCGCAAGGGGTTGAGCAGGTTGGATTTACGCCTTTAGACAGAGAAGTTTTACAACTGACATCGCAATTAAGGTTGGCAGATATATACACTTTGTTAAAAGATGATGATAAAGAGCGAGCAATGCTTATAGAATTTTGTAAAGCGAGAAGGCAGGAATTTGAAAAAACGGAAGAAATAATAAACAGGGAATATTTCAGCCACATACCGCAGAAGGGTCTGAAAACAGCAATGGCAACGGAGATATAGATTGAAATATAGAATAATTCACAAAACGGAATACAAATATACACAGCCTGTAACAATAAGTCAGCATTTAATTCATCTTGAGCCGAGAGATGAAGCAGACAGGCAGAGGTGGAGCAGTCATTATGTTAAAATAGTTCCGGAGCCGGCATATAAAATAAGCCGAACGGACATATTCGGCAATAGAGTAATGGCGTTCAGTATAGAAGAAGAGCATAAGCTATTTCAGGTAACAGCAGGTGGGGAAGCAGAAGTTAAGGCGAATGATATACCCAAAAGCACTTTAAATTGGGAAAATGTAAGAGATATTTTATCACACCCAACGACAAAAGAAGACATAGAGGCATGTATGTACAGATATACATCACCTTTAGTGATGTATGACGGAGCGATAAGGAGATATGCACAAGAGAGTTTCACACGTCAAAGACCGATTATAGATGGGGTATTAGAGATAAGTCACAGGATATATAAAGATTTTGAATATTCGCCCGGAAGCACAAGGATAGGTACGCAGCCTTCGGAGATATTAAGGGACAGGAAAGGTGTATGTCAAGATTTTGCTCATTTTATGATAGCTGCACTCAGGTCAATAGGATTATCGTGCGGATATATTAGCGGCTATTTACATACAAGAAAGAGAGAAGAAGACAAAAAGTTAATAGGAGCAGATGCAACTCATGCGTGGGTATTTGTATATATTCCCGGGTATGGATATATAGAGGTAGATCCAACGAATGACTGTGTAGCGGGTCAAGAGCATATAATTGTTAGTAAAGGAAGAGATTTTGGTGATGTTAGTCCGTTAAAAGGAGTCATCACAGGAGGAGGTCCGCACAGTTTGCAAGTTGCGGTAAATGTAGAGGAAACCAAATAAAGGAGTGATTTTTAATGAAGTTTGAATCGTACAATACAGAAGGTTTTTTCGATGAGTTATTTTTGGAAAATGGAGAGCCACGTTCTTGTGCGAGGGCATTAATAGAAACAATAAACGAATTACCTGATGGGGAATTACAAAGGCGTCAAAAGACGGCAGAGGCTACATTTATGGATATAGGAATAACTTTTGCCGTATATGGGAGTAAAGACGGAGCAGAAAAGATAATTCCGTTTGATGTAATTCCGAGGATAGTAGAAGCACAGGCGTGGTCGCATCTTGAAAGAGGATTAAAGCAGAGAACGGAAGCATTAAATTGTTTTTTAAATGATATATACGGAGAGCAAAAGATACTGAGAGATAAAATAGTACCGGAGGAATTAATAAACACTTGTACTGCATTTAGACGAGAATGTATAGGATTAATCCCGCCGAAGAAAATTTGGGCACATATAACAGGTACGGATTTGGTAAGAGATAAAGACGGAACGTTTTATGTATTGGAAGATAATATGAGATGTCCGAGCGGAGTTTCATATGTATTACAAGACAGAAGGATATTGAAGCAGACATTTCCGAAAGTATTTTCAAAATGTGCAATCAGACCTGTAGATGAATACCCGTCGAAACTGAGATCAATGTTGGAGTATTTAGCTCCTGAACATATAGATAATCCGCATGTTGTGGTACTAACACCGGGAGTATATAATTCGGCATATTTTGAGCATTCGTTTTTAGCACAACAAATGGGAGTAGAATTGGTATCAGGAAATGATTTACTGGTTAAAGATAAAAAAGTGTATGCGAAAACGACGAGCGGATTAGTACCTGTACATGTTATATACAGAAGAATAGATGATGAATATTTAGATCCGATGACATTCAGAGCGGATTCATTGCTTGGTGTAGCGGGAATATTTGAAGCATATAAAGCAGGTAATGTAGCACTTGCAAATGCACCGGGATGCGGAGTTGCGGATGATAAAGCAATTTATACGTATGTACCGGAAATAATAAAATATTATTTAGGAGAAGATAATGTAATACCGAACGTACCGACATTTGTTTGTGAAGATCCGGTCAAAATGAATCATGTTATAGCGAATATAGATAAGATGGTAGTAAAAGCAGTAAGTGAATCCGGAGGATATGGAATGCTTGTGGGTCCGAAAGCTACTGATGCAGAGAGAGAAGAATTCAAGGAAAAAATAAAAGCAAATCCGAGAAATTATATAGCACAGCCGATGATATCGTTAAGCAGGGTGCCGTCTATAGTAGACGGAGGTTTTGAAGGAAGGCATGTAGATTTAAGACCATATATAATACAAGGTAAAGATATATATGTACTTCCCGGCGGATTAACGAGGGTAGCACTTAAGAGGGGTTCAATTGTTGTTAACAGTTCGCAAGGAGGAGGCTGCAAAGACACGTGGGTAATAGCACCGGATAAAGGAGCACCCGAGCAGGGACAAAGTCATCAATATATGCAGCACCAACAGCAACAGCAACAGCAGCAGTTGATAGGAGGTATTATATGTTAAGCAGAGTAGCTGATTCTCTTTTTTGGATAAGCAGGTATATTGAAAGAGCTGAAAACATAGCGAGATGTATAGATGTAAATCTTAATCTTTTGTTGGATTTACCCGGCGAAGAGCGGCAATTTGAGGCAATAATTCAGACGGCAGGGTGTTCTCGTGATTTTTATCACAAATATAATAATGCTTCTTCGGAAAATGTAATGCATTTTTTGACATTAGATGAAGAAAATCAAGGCAGTGTTATCAGTTGTGTTGCAAATGCCAGAGAGAATGCAAGATGTATTAGGGAAACAATAACTCTTGAAATGTGGATGGTAATTAATAAATTTTATCATCGTTTGAGAGAGCAGACGGCAAAAGAACAGATGTTAAACAATCCTCATAATTTTTTCACGGAAATAAAGGAATTTTGCCAATTGTATGTAGGGATACAAGACGGTACGATGAGTCATAATGCCGGGTGGAATTTTGCCTGGCTTGGCAGAATGCTTGAGAGAGCCGATCAGACAACAAGAATTTTAGATGTTAAATATTACATGCTTTTACCTGATATAAGCATGGTTGGTATGTCTTTAGATATAGTTCAGTGGACTGCACTTTTAAAAAGTGTAAGTGCATTTGAAATGTTCAGAAAAACTTTTTCTGCTGTTACTCCTCAAAATGTTTCAGAATTTTTACTTTTAAATAAAAATTTTCCTCGATCTGTTTTATATTGTGTTGAGCATGCTCAAAGGGCTTTAAAGAAAATAACGGACAGTCAAAGTACAACAAACGGAGAAAAGTCTATCAGAGTAATAGGAAAATTAAAATCTCAGCTTGAATTTTCGACAATTGATGAAATAATTGCAAAAGGTCTGCATGAAACATCTGATGACATACAATTGAGGCTGTCACATTTTAATGCTGCAATTCGGAATGATTTTTTTGATTGTACTTGGCAGATATAAATTTTAAAATTTTCAGGCGGGATTATAATATTTTAAGAGGTTAAGCTATTGAGTTTAATCTCTTAATTGTTTAATCTTTTGAATTTGTTTTTTTTGATTTTTTAATTTTTTCTTTTTCTTCGGATTTTAATTTTTCAAGATATATTTTTTTAGGAGAAATCATATATTTGTCAGCTTCCATTAAATCTTTAAAAGCATAGCAATGTGTACAGGGAATACCTTCGGCAGGCGGAGCATTGTGAGTGAGCATATTTTTTGCGTAAACCATTTTGGGGTGATTCATGGCTTTTAAAAATCCGTCTTTAAAGGCATTTCCTCCGAAATCATCACTATATAGGGAGCAACATCCTAAAATTTTACCGTCCCAATTAATTTGAGGTTCTTCCCATAAAAAGTTACAATAAAACCAATCGGATTTATGATTGTTATATTGGTCCAACATAACGTGAGGGGAAAGATCCATTGTTGAAAGTCCGGTTTGTTTGATAACTTTTTTTTCGTTTTTCAAAGGAGAATATTCAGGTTCACAATTTGGGGTGAAAGATATATTCATTTTTAATTTTTTTGCCATTTTTTTTGCAAGGGGTATTTCATGTTCGTTATGACCAAAGACTATAAATTTCCAATTTAGAATTGGTAATTCGGACTTATATTTTTTTTTATAAAAATTAATTTTTTCGACATTTTCTATAACTTTGTCAAAATTACCGTTAACGCGGTATATTTTATAAGTTTCTTGTGAAGCACCGTCTATAGACACATCCATTGAACCGAATTCATATTTGACAAGGGCTTCAGCAATTTTATCAGGCAGATAATTTAAGTTTACACCGTTACCGGCATAGAGTCTTATATTTTTTTTGTAGGCATATTTGATAATTTTTTCAAGTTCGGGATTTAAGAAAATTTCGCCGTGGTTAGATATTTCTATTTCTTCAAAGTTATTTTCATCAATAAATTTTTTAAAGTCAGAAAATTTCAAACATCCAAGTTTACAACCTTTTTCAACTCCTTCCGGATCCATTCTCATATAACATTTGACACAATCCAACTGACATTTTGAGCAAGCTTCAATTCTTACTTTTTTAGGCAATTGATAAATGTCAGTATATTCTTCAAATTTATATTTTTCTTTCATTTTAAAATTTTTGCGAATTCTGGGAGGCATAATTACAGAACTCCTTCAACTTTAGGTGATTTAAGCCAAACATTATTTTTGTACATATCTTTGTATACCCAACATCTTGTACAAGGTATTGCTTTAGCAGGTTTTGCATTATTAGTGACCATATTTTTTGCATATATCATATATGGATGATTTAAAGCATTAAGTAAACCGTCTTTGAAAGCATTACCTCCGAAATTTTCTTTAAAATTGGCACAACAGCCCAAAATCTGTCCGTCCCAATTAATCTGAGGTTCCCATAAATCACGGCAAAAAAACCAGTCAACTATACCGTTTTCATATTCTTGTAATTGTTCGATAGGAGAAATATTAACATCCAAAGAAGTAAGACCTGTTTCTTTTAAAACTTTTTCGGGATTTTTTATAGGGGAATATTTTTCGTCCCAATTAGCGTCAAATTTTATTTCGCAATTTAATCTTTCAGCTTCTTCTTTTGCCTTTAAAATCTCGTGTTCGTTATGTCCAAAGACTATAAATTTCCAAACTATATGAGGACAGCCGTTTTTATATTTATTCTTATAGAAATTAATTTTTTCAATATTTTGAATTACTTTATCATAGTTACCGTTAACTCTATATATTTTGTATGTATCTTGAGAGGCACCGTCGAGAGAAATTGTAATAGAATTAAGGTGGTATTTACAAAGAGCCTGAGCTTGTTCATCAGTTAAATAATTAAGATTAACGCCATTATCAGCTGTAACATAAATATTTTTTTTATAAGCATATTTTAAGATTTTTACAAAATCGGGATTTAAGAAGATTTCGCCACTGTTAGAAAGTTCAATACTTTCTATATCATTTTCGTCTACCAATTTTTTAAAATTTTCAAATTTCAAATGACCAATTTTACAGCCTTTTTTAACAGCTTCTTTTTCTTGTCGCATATAACAAGCAGGACATTTTAACTGACAGGCTGTACTCACATCAAGTCTTATATGTTTTGGAAGTTCAGACTTATCTTTATATTTTTCAATCAGATGAGATTCTTGTAATTTTACTATTTTTCTTGCGTAAAACAAACGACTCATTTAAAACCTCAAAACAATATTACAAGTATAACGCTTTTTATATGAATTGGTCAAGTTATTTTTAAATATAATAAAAGTTCATTTGAATAATGAAAAGTCGTGATAATAATCACGACTGTAATTAGGGATATGTGTTTTTATTTCTAAGGAGTATAGTTGTATTTTAGACTGAGATAGTTAAAATAAAATCGTTTAAAATTATGAATAATTTAAAGTTAATCTTAAGAATATCGTATATTGGGGGTATTCCAAAAAATTTTTGTTGTATAATTAAAATGATAAGCGAAAGAGGAAAAAAATGGCAAAGATAGATGCAATACTTGAAAGGGCACAATCTTTAACGGATAATGAGAAGTTTGAAGAGGCATACAACATATTGAAGGCAGCTTATAATGAAGGGAAAGGGAATGCGGAATTTCTTGAAAAGATTGCATTAGCTGCATCTACGCTTGAAAAGAAAGATGAAGCTATAAATTATTGGGAACAATTAATTGATGTTGCACCAAACAGTATGGTTGCATATACGGAGCTTCAAGATGCTTATTACGATACAAACAGGTATAAATATTATTTAACGCGAGCAAAAGTTAAGACATTGAATAATCAAGTTGCACAAGCAATTTCTGATTATAAGAAAGCGGTAGAAAATACCCAAGACAAACAAGAGAAAATTGAAGCTGAAATATTGATTGCAAAGGGATATGAATATATTGGAAAAATTATGAGTGCAATAGATGAATACAGTAAAATTGCCCCGTCTTTAAAGTCTGCGGATATTTATATCAAGATAGCGGATTTATATCTTTATGAAAAGGATAAATATTCAGCAATAAGTATATTAGAAAAGGCGATAGAGATATATCCGGAAGATAATCGAGTGCGGAATTTGTTATCGGAGCTTTATTTAGAGACAGGCAATACTGAAAGAGCATTGAAATATGCTGTTTCTGAACTTTTAAAGATAAGAATCATTTTATCTGAGGGTAAAAATGATAAAGCTTATGAGCTATTGCAGAGTGTTTCGGATAAAAATAACGGAGAATATCACAAACTTTTTGCGGAATATTATTTTAACAAAAAAGATTGGGAAAATTGCAGAAAATCCATAGAGGAATTTAGTAAATTTGAACCCGGACATCCTTTAATATATCAAATGCTTTCTTTAGTTTGCGAAGGTGAGAATAAAATGGAGAATGCACATATAAACAGAGCAAAGATGTATATTGCGAAAGGTCAAAAAGATATTGCTTTGCATGAATTTATGCAAGCTCATAATATAAATCATACAAACATCCAAACAATAGAAGAAATTATAAAACTTTGTGAAGAATCTTCCGAGAAGCATACAGCGGCGGAATTTTGTGAAAAGCTTATAAAACTTGAACCTAATAATGAAAGAGCGTTAATAAAATTAGGTGATTTTTATTTTGATATAGGGGAATATAATGCTGCTTCAAGATATTATGAAAGTGCTGCACAAGTTACTCATAAAGCGGATACGTTTCTTAAAGCGGGAAAATGTTTTGAGAAATTACGTCGTTTAAAAACTGCAAAAGAATATTATCAAAGATATTTAGAAAAAGCACCGTTAAGCAATAATGCCGAAAATGAGATTATCAAAGCAAAAGTTGCCAAATTATCTTCTGAGCGGGTCATACAGGAAGATGAAGGTTTTTTAGAAAAGTTATTAGGTTTTTTCAATAAAGATAAAAAATAATTCAGGATGAAGGATGAATAATTTTGATGCAAAGTATTATACCAATTCAGGAATTGGGAAGACTAATGAAGGTAATTTTGATGAAGCGATTAATGATTTTAACAAATCACTTGAATTAAATCCGAATTGGGCATTGACATATTTTTCAAAAGCAATAGTTTTTCATAAGATAAATTGTTTGGAAGAGGCGTATGAAAATTATTCAAAAGCGATAGCACTTAATGAAAAGATGACAGATGCATATTACAATCGTGCACAAGTAGTTTTAGCTTTTGATAATAAAACGAGAGAGAATCTTGAGAAAGCACTTTCAGATTTAGAAAAGGCAATCAAGCTGGACAAAAAATTTATTGATGCCCTATATTATGCTGCGGTTGTAGAGATGAAGCTTGGAAATTATAACAAAGCGATATGCTATTTGGATATGGTTATTGAAACAGAGCCCCAAGCGATACAATCAAAGGCGTTAAAGAAGTTAATATTAAAGAAATATATAAAATGAAATTAATATATTGAAATTTAAATTCCGATGGAAGCGAACATAGAAAGAGCGATAATTTTATTTGCGAAGAAGAAAGTTAAGAGAATCATAAGAGTACAAAAATAAACAACAATTTTTGTATTCATATGTTGAGCAGGTATAATGCAATTATTTTTTGGAGTTCGGTCAAACATAAGGGAAATAATGTTAAAGTAAAGAAAGACGGCTATGACAGTGAGAAGTGAAGCCGGAATTAAAATTGGCAATCCGGAAACATCAAGTCTAGTCAAAGCAATAAAGAGATACAATTTTGATAAAAATCCTGAAGAAGGAGGTAATCCTGCGAGAGATATAAGACAAATCAAAAAAGCGACGGTATAATATGGTCTTATGTAGAATATTCCCCTATAATCTTTTATATTGTCGGTACCGGAGCAGTTGACAAAAATAATTGCAGCAGCCCAAACTCCAAAATTCATAAATAAATAGACCAAAGCATAATAAATAAAAGAAGAAACTCCGTAATTTGAGAAAATGCTGAGGGAAAGAAGCATAAATCCGCAATGAGAAACGGAAGAATAAGCTAAAAATCTTTTAATATCAGTTTGTCTTATTCCGCCAATTAAGCCGTAAGCGATAGTATACAAAGCAGCAAAAGAAATTACGAATTGTAATATAGGAGTATCATACATTAATGTTCCTATAATTCTTGCTAAAATTCCAAAGCCGGCTAATTTAGGGACGACTGATAAATAAGCGGCAATCGGATAGGGAGAACCTTGATAAATATCCGGAACAAAGCGTTGGAACGGCATACATCCCAGCTGGCAGGTTAATCCGATGATTATTAATACGGAAGAAATTCCAAATAGCAATGAAGTATCTTGAGAATAGTAATTTATATTTAAAAGAGAAAAGTTTAATTCTCCTGAAATTCCGTACATGTAAGAAATTCCCAAGAGTAGAAAACCTGTTGCAACTGCGGAATTTATAATAAATTTTAAGGCAGCTTCTTTTGGTTTATATTTATTCCAAAAAGCAATTAATAAGGAAGAAGTAACGGATAATATTTCCAAAGATATGAATAGAGGAATAAAGTCATTGGAACTAACAAGACACATTGAGGCAAAAATAGATATTAATAAAATTGAATGATATTCAAAAGCCTGATTTTTCAATTTTTTAGATATATTTTGAGATAATAGCACGGTAAAAATTGCACCAAGTAAAATTAACACTTTCATAATAATAGTAAAATTAGTTTGTATAAAATTTTCGGAAAAAATAGTATAACCGCAATGAGATATACCAAAGGATAATGAAGCAAGGGAAATAATTATTGAGACAAGAGTTAATCTTTCGGAAAACTTATAAGCATTTTTTCCAAAGAATAAAGATAATAGAATATTAAACAGAGCAGCAATAATTATAATTGTTTCAGGCAGAAATATGTTTTTTATTTCAAATATCAGTAAATCCATAATTATACCCTCAAAATTTCCAATAAAGATTCTGTAAAATTATTATAAATGCTCATTAAAGAATCCGGGAAACAGCCGAATAATATTATACAGAAGCATATAACGGCAATACACATAAGTCTGTGTCCGGAAACATCGTGATATTTTTTTGTTGAATAGAATTGTGAAGTACAAAAAATTTTATGAAATAATTTAAAAATGTAGGAAGCCGCCAAAAGCATTATAAGAATTGCAATAAAAGAACAAATTTTAGCAAGCGGTTCAATAGAGCAATCAGAGGAAAAAGCTCCGAGAAATACGAGTAATTGACCTGGGAACGCTATGGTTAAAGGCACAGCAACGGCGGCGAAATTTATAACATATGCAAATAACATTAAAATAGGCATAAATTCACCTAATCCTGATAATTCTTGTAAAGTTTTAGTTTTAGCAACCTGATAAATCAAACCTGTGATTAAGAACAGGCCTGCCGAAATAAAAGAATGAGAAAGCATAATAAAAATGGCACCGTCGAGACCGATTTTATTAAGAGAAGACAAACCTAAAAGAAATAATCCCATCTGAGAAATGCTGTAATATGCAATTGTTTTTTTAATATCATTTTGTTTGAAAGCGGCAAGTGAAGCCCAAATTATATTAATAACGGCAAAAATCATAATAAAAGGAGAGTATTTGATAAATAATTCCGGGAACAAATCCAAATTAAATCTGATAATACCATAAGCACCGGTATTTATTATGATTGCTGATAAAACCATACTGATTGGAGTTGCAGAATCGGATTGTGAATCCGTAAACCATATATGGAAAGGGATTATGGGAAGTTTGACAGCAAAACCCGTAAAAAATCCGAAAAATAAAAGTTTTTTTAAAAATACCGGGAAAATCCCGTCGGTCATACTCACTCTTAGAAAGTCTATACTGGCACTCAACTCTCCGTTTGAGAGATATCCGTAGAAAAATAGTCCAATCATAGCTACAGATAAAAATATACTTCCGCAAAATATATATAAAAGATATTTCATAGCGGAATGTTTACAATTACAAGAACCCCATTCGGATATCAGGAAATAAAGGGGAATAAGTTCTGCTTCCCAAAATATTAAGAAAAGGAACATATCTTTTGAACAGAAAACACCTAAAACGGTACTTAACAAAATAAACATAAGGCTGTAATACATCTTGTGTTTTGTTCTTATCATTGTTTTAGAAACAATCAAAGAAATCAGAAATATAAATGAAGTTAGAGGAGCGAGCAAAACGGTCAAACCATCCAGTCCGAAAGCGGCATTAATACCAAGTTTTTCAAGCCATCCGGAGCCAAAAATCATTATTTCGTCATAAAATGATTCGACACCAAAATTATAAAAAACAATAAACAATAGAGAATAAAGAAAGTGTATTGTTCCGCAAGTTTTTGCAAATCTTCTTATGTAAATAAAATTGGTGCCGAAAAGAGGTGAGGCTATTATTATAGCTGCAAGGACAGGAGTGAAGATTAAGATTTTTAAAGAAAGTAAATCAAACATAATTTATATTCCCCCAATTCCTGCTATCAAAAGCAGATATAATACCAATAAAACAGCAGATGAAAAAATAGCATAAGAAATATAAGTTTGAATATTACCATTTTGACTTACAGAAACACACCACGAAAAGAATTTTACAATATATGCCGTAAAATTGAAAAAGTAGTCGATAATGTTTGTGAAATTTCTAAAAAATTCAACGATATAGTCAATAAATATGTCATAAAGATTACTTATATAACCACCGTTTAAAGATAGTTTTTTAAACCATAATGGAGCAGATATTTTATTTGAAGCGGCAAAGTAGGCTAATATAACCGCAATTACTGATATTGGTACAGATACAGGTATTATATCAAATAATTTAAAAATCTCATAATTTTTAGAAAAATCCAAAATAATTGTTTTATAGTCAAAAACCGGATAAAAAATAAATACAATTGATAATATTATAGGAATAATCAAACAGGAAGATATTTTATTTTTTTCGGCAAAATGTTTTTTATTTTTTTTGAAAATAATAAAATAAGATTTAAATAAATAAAATGAAGTAAGAAGTAAGTACAGAAAGTAGAAAGAGGCAGCTATTTTTTTATTTTGGGAGAGTAACTGTCCCAAAATAGCTTCTCCAATAAAAAATCCGTTAAAGAACAAACCTGAAAGAGAAAAAACGGTAAGTAAGTAACAAAAGCCCAAAAATGGATATTGATGTTTTGATACGGGCATATCAAGCATATTTGAAGAACTTTTTGGAATGAAAGAAATAAGTATACCTGCAATCAAGAATAGAGAAACTTTAGCAAAAGAATTTACTGACATATAAAACAGGGTATTTTTGATATTCAAAAGAGCAATAGCTGGAAAGACAATACCCAATTGAGAAGAAGTAGAATAAGCAAGCATTTTTTTAATATCATATTGACCGGAAGCAAAAAATGCACATATAACGGAAGTAAACAGTCCTATATATATTATAGTCTTTAAAACAGGTTCAGATAATTCAAATAAAGGGAGTAATCTTATGGTTAAAATAATTCCTGCGGAAACTGTTGCGACAGATTGGATTAATGCACTTACAGGTATTGGTCCGTTAATTGAATCTGTTAGCCATATATGAAACGGAAACTGAGCAGATTTAACAATTGCACCGCTAAAGAGGAGTATACAGGCAATATAAAAATTGATATCAGATAAATATACATAGAAATCGGCTGCTGTTTCTGCTAATTCTTTATAAGAAAGTAATTCTGAATTATTTGAAATAGGATATGTTAATACAAAATATATAAACACTATAATTCCTGATAAAAGCAGCATATCTCCTATTCTGTTAATGATAAAAGATTTTTTTGCCGACTCGGATATTTGAGATTTTTCATAATTAAAATTAGTTAGGATATAACACAATACACCTGTGAGTTCTAAAAAGACATAACTCTGAGGGAGATTTGAACTTAATGACAGAGCGGTTATAGATGTAATTAACAGATTTAAATATCCGAAGTAAAGGTTATAATTTTTTTGATTATTGAAGTACTGAGAGGAATAGATTTGGATAATTATATTAACAATCATAAGAATCAGCAAAAAAGTTGCAGAGATATTATCCAATAACAAACCTGCGGAAATGGTCAAATCCCCTATGGAAAGCCATCCGACGGAAAATTCCGTAATTTCATTGCAGTTATTATAAGTATAATACAAAGCGGCAGCATAAATTGCTCCTATTATGGAAGTAACGGTTGAAATAACAGAGACTGTTTTTTGAGAAATTGCAAATTTAAAAAAATGTGCAGTAAATGCAATTATTGCCGTAAGCAAAGGTAAAAGAAAAATTAATAATATATTATCCGTAAAAAATTGCATTATCCTTTTAATTCTCCGATATTTTCGATATTAGCGGTTTGTTTAAATTTAAAAATATTAATGGTAATTGCAGTAGCGATTATAATATGAATTACACTAAGGACTATAATGAATAAAGCGAGAATACCTCCTTTAAAATGTGTTTCATCGCTGTAAACTGCGAAAGTTGCTACATTTAGTGTAGCAGCGGAAAACATAATTTCAAGAGAAATTAAAATTTTTAATATATGTTTTGAAACAGCAACGCCAAATAATCCTATCAAAAAAAGAGATAAAGAGAGTATAAGAAAATGGTAGATTCCGATATCCGATAAAAAATCCATTATTTTTTGCCTCCTTTATAAGGTGAGAAAATTACTCCAAATCCCAGCATTACTGCTAAGAACAATAAAGATGAAAAGACAAATGCGGAACCATAATTTAAAAACATCAACTCGGATATTTTTCTAACGGAAGGCATAATGACAACTGTATATTCTTCCGGGAGGATACCTGTAATAAACAGATATTTTATAATGAAACACAAAATACAAATAATTGAAATACTTCCGAATATTAATAAATATGTTCTTGGGCAGTTAGCTATATACAATTTGTTTTCTTTAACATTGTCGGTTAATGCGGCTGCAAAAGTAAAAACGATTGATAATCCTACAGAGCAAAGTGCTGTTAGGACAATAGCAACAAAAGGTTGTTGTAAAGCATATAAAATTAATCCTATTGTTGTAAAAGATAGAAATCCCCATAAAATGCTGATTATAACTTTTCGTGAAAAAATTACTCCTAAAGCTGAGATTATTGAGGTAAATGCTATTATATAAAATATTACTGATTCTAATGTATGCATTTATAGACCTTTCCCGAAAAATTTCTATTATCTGCCAATTCATAAGTTTGAGTATATTTTAACGCATTGGCAAGGCAATTTTCAATACGATTTCCGTAAAACATGCATTGTTTAATATGATTTTTGTATAAATTTTTCAATAAAACATCAGCCATAAAGACCTCCGAGTTTTATCAAACAAACGATTAACAGATTTATTAAAGAAAGAGGAAGAAGGTATTTACAGCAAAAGGAAATATCCGTATCAATTCTCATAGCAGGCAAATAAGTTTTGATACTGATAACGAATATCAGTAGGATTATAGTTTTAACAAACAGCCAGAAGAATTGTTCTGTTAACATAAACATACCGTATAATATACTGTTGTCATCAAAGAAGTTTGTAAAGGAAAAATGAAACGGAGGTAGATATCCTCCCAAGAAGATTGTTGAGCAAAAAGCACAAATTATAAATACGGAAGAATATTGTGCCAAATAAAACATAGCAGATTTTATACCTGAATATTGTGCGTTATAATTTGATATAATAGTTTTTTCGACTTGAGAGAAATTAAACGGCAATTTATACATTAAACAAATGCAAATGAATACAACGATAAACCCTATAAAGGCAGGAAAGCAATACCAGCTTAATAAACCGTGTTCATATTGTAAATTAACGATATCCTGAAAAGACATTGAATCAGATAAAATGACAATGCTGAGAGCGGAAAGAAGAATTGGTATTATGTTGCATATTATGTGCAGACAAGATTTTAAGGCACTAATGGTTAAATATTTATCACAACAAGCATATCCTGACAGAAAAATTCCTAAAGAAGGCATTAATACTACAGCAATAAAAAATAAAATACCGACGTCGGATTTTACAGGTAAAAAACCTGCACCGAAAGGTAGAAGCATCCAAACGAATAATACGGGAGCAAAAACAATAATTGGTGCAATAAAAAATAATGTTTTGTCAGCATTTTGCGGGAATTTATCTTCTTTAAAAAAGAGTTTTATACCATGTGCAATTATTTGTAAACAGTCTGTAAGGCAAATAAGGTTTGAAGTTTTTCTTGAGATATAAAATGTAAGTATTTTTTTTTCCATAATAATAAATATTGCGGATGCAAACATCATAATTGTAAGGATTATGAAAAATTCGATAAAATACCAAAGAAGAAATATCAAATAAAACAACAAAGGATGATATAGAAAATCCACATTGAATAATTTTTCAAATAAATCTATGTAATTATTTACAAAAAAATCCACTATCTGTCAACCTCCGGTAAAAATATGTCCAGACTTCCTAAAACAGCGGTTATATCGGTAAGATATCTGTGTTTGAGTAAAACGGGAAGAAGTTGTACCGAATAAAAAGAACCTGTCCTCCATTTTATACGATATGGTTTTGAGCTTCCGTCAGATATTATCATACAAGATGTCAAACCTCTTGAAGATTCTATATAGGAAATAACTGTTTTATCTTTTTTTGGTATAACAGTATCAATATTAATATTTGGGTTATTAATCTCACCTTTTGTTAATTTTAAATATTCAATGCATTGTAAGATTATTTTTTGGGATTCTTTTATTTCAGCCAATCTTTGCAGAAATCTGGAATAACAATCTCCTTGTTTTTGAGTTGGTATATCGAAGTCAACTTGATTATAAATGAGGTAAGGTTGAGTTTTTCTAAAATCGAGAGGGACGTCTGAAGCTCTTAAATTTGCACCCGTTATAGAATAATTCAGAGCAGTATTTTTTGACAGAATACCTATATTTTTTGTTTTAGCTAAAAATATTGGATTATTTAAAATATTTTTGTATTTTTCAAGTTTGGAAGACAGAATTTTTAAGAAGTCTTCAATATCGCAAAGAGATTTTTTGTTTAAATCTTGTTTAACTCCTCCGAATTTGTGAAAATTATACAATATTTTTTCATCGGTTAAATTTTCAAAAATTTTAAGGATTAATTTTCTTTCATTGAGGAGAAAAAAAGAAGGTGAAAAGGAGCCTAAATCCAAAAGATAAGAGCCAAACCATAACAGATGGGAAGCAATTCTGTTAAGTTCCATAAGTAAGACTCTTATATATTTTGCTCTTTTAGGAACATCTATTTCGCAAAGCATTTCAACAGCTGAGCAAAAAGCTTCCTGACATAAAAACCCGGAAGTACAGTCTATTTTTTCAGCCAAAGGAAGATATTGAAGGAATGTTTTTGTTTCTGCGGATTTTTCCAAACCTCTGTGTAAAAAACCGATAACAGGTTCTATTGATTTTATAATATCGCCGTCAGTTTCTGCAATAAGTTTTAACAGACCAGATATGGAAGAATTTTGTGAACCTGTATTAATGTTTAAGATAGATTTATTCATTTTGTGCCAATCTTTCATCAGTTTGTCGGAAATTTTTTAGCAAAGGGTGACCAATAGTTGAATTAGGTAATAGTAATCTTTTTAAATTATTATTTCCGGTAAATTTTATTCCAAACAAGTCAAAAATTTCTCTTTCATCATATTCGGCTGATTTAAATATTTCGCAGATGCTTTCTGCTGTTGGATTTAAGCTTTCGACATATATGGAGATGTATTTATGTTGATTTAATTTAGAGGAATAAATATCATAAATTAATTCTAATTTATCTATATAATCGGAAGCAGCAATTGAAATTAGGATATCAGCGGAAAATTCGGCTGAGTTTTTCAAAAAAGAAATACAATTTTTCAATTCGGTTTTATCAATTGTAATTTTGTTATAGTTACAATTAATAGGAGAAATTTTAATTATTTTAAATTTATTTTGCACAATATCCATAGTTTAATATTTTTCTTCCGTTAAGATGTCTGAATAATTTTTACAAATGAGTTTTGGGTGATGTTGAAGGAGGTAATTATGTCTTTGAGCGGATGTTTCGGATTTAATTTTATTTTTAAGATGTATTAGTGCGTCGGACAAAGCATTAATTTTTGGAGGACAGATAGGGATAAAAATGTCAACAGGAATTATTTTGTTTAGACCGCAAATTACAGAGAAAGAATTATTTTTAAACAAGCCGCCGTTACAGGCACAATTACCAAAAGCAATTACGTATTTTGGCTCAGCCATTTGTTCGTATAAATTTAAGATAACGGGAGCGGATTTATAAGTAACAGTTCCTGCAACAATAAGCAAATCGGATTGTTGAGGAGAACATTGAAAAATAGCCGGAGTTAACAGAGTTGATGATGAGGAATTTGTAATTTCCAAGCTACAGCAAGAGTCAGCAAAGATAATTGGCCAAAGGGAATTTATTTTTGCCCAATTGTAAATGTTGTCAAATGTGTTAAGAATAAAATTAGTCATTACCTTAACCTCAGCAAATTTTTTCGTAAACAATAATGAAATGTTAAAACCATAATAAAAATGAAAAATGCGGCGTGTAATAAAACGTAGAGTTTTAATCTGTTAAAAGCCATGGCAACAGGATACAGGAGAATTATTTGAGCTTGAAAGATAATAAATATAAGCAGGATGGTAAGATATTTCGGATTTATTGTAATGGTTTTATTGTTGAAATTATTTGTTTGGTATTGAAGAGATAAATTTTTTATTTCGATAAGCGATTTAGTGCAGCAAATTTTCCCGAGAATAAGTACTATTACGGTGAGAGAAATTGAGAAGAATACTGGAAGAACTATTGTATAAATATTGAGCAATTTTTACCTTTTTTTATTGAAACATAAATTATTATACTATTTATATCATGTAATTTTACTGATATAATGATTGTAAACAACAATTCATTAAGTTTTATGTAAAATGAGAGAACAAATAATAAATACCATAATAAGAATAATAATAGTCATAGTAACAATTTTTTTATTGTATGAAGTTGTGATAAAAGAGCCTAAAGAGACACAACAAAGCAATCCTGCGGCAGCTGCGGATTCAAAGGAGAAAGACGGACAATACATTCCGAAAGATTTAAACTATTCGAGAGTAATAAAAAAAATAAAATCAGAAGAAGGGGTATCAGATAGCAAGGACGAACAAGCATATCGGACAGCTCAAGGTGGTGAAAATCCCGAGTCACCCGAATCAAATATATTAACAGCGGTAAAATATGTTAAAGAGGCAATGGAAACAGAAGATGAAGGTCAGAAAAAAGGAAAAGTAATAAAGGCATTACATTTTTATAAAGAATATTTAAAGTATTATCCCGGTGATATAGAAGGTTTACTTGGAGCGGGAACAATGGCAACATATTTAGGCAAAGAAGAGGAAGCAAAAAATATACTGATGGAAGCATATGCAACATATCCGAATAATCCTGCGGTACATAAAGCACTTGGAGATTACAGTTTTAAATTTGCAAATTATAATAATGCAATAGAATATTACAACTTATCATTAAATTCGGGAAATATGGAAGATTATGCCACGAATTTAGCGGTGGCGGTATGTTATGAAAAGCTGGGAGATATAGAAGAAGCGATAACATATTATAAAGTTGCCCAATATTTAAATCCGAATTCAGACCTTGCCAATCGACGACTTGAAATGTATGCAAAAATGGCAAAAGACGGTTATGAGGCAGATACAAGAAAGTATGAAGCGGCAGAAAAGATACCCGAAGAAGAAGATACGGAATTACAGGATTTATTATTTGATGCTTCACAAATTAAATAAATAACTTGAAAAAATTTTTTGTTTAATTTAAAATAAAAGAGAAAAAACAAAAAGCGGAAGTAGCTCAGTTGGTAGAGTACCTGCCTTCCAAGCAGGCTGTCGCGAGTTCGAGCCTCGTCTTCCGCTTTTTTATGGGGCGACTTGGCCAAGTGGTAAGGCAGAAGCCTGCAAAGCTTTTATCCCCGGTTCGAATCCGGGAGTCGCCTTTTTTGGGTTATTATGATGTATTTATTGAGGGTTAGTATTTGTTTTATGACTGTTTCGATTTTGTGTATCTTATATAGTTGTAAGGTTTATTTTTAAATCTTGCCAAATATTCTGATACAGTGTTATTTCACACGGGTAAAAATAACATAAAATGTAAGGATTTTAAAATGGGTAGTTGTTTATTTATGGAACATGGTTTATCTTTTGAGTTAAATACTCTTTATGATTGTTGCATATTTCATCATAAAAATAAGGGAATGCCTATTCTTATAAAAGACTATAATGGTGAGATGATTGACTGGGAAACCATTTTTAAAATAAAAGAAGAAAGAATTGAAAAACAAAAAATAAAAACAATTGATGAATGTGAAGGCTGTTATATGCTTAGTCAAGTCCCGTTTGAACATAAAAGATATATTTCACAAATAGCATTTAATCATATAAAATTAT
Organism: Candidatus Gastranaerophilales bacterium; assembly: GCA_947624605.1. GTDB lineage: Bacteria > Cyanobacteriota > Vampirovibrionia > Gastranaerophilales > Gastranaerophilaceae > RUG841. Next base: position 20,776 of record CANQLA010000013.1, read on the forward strand.
GCAATTGCAGATGTATATATTGCGGAGATGATTTTAGACTAAATCCTGATTATTATGATGTTTTACCGGTAATTAAAGATTTGTTTGAAAAAGGATATTTCAACCCTAATGGTGAAATAACTTTTCAAGGTGGTGAACCGACTTTGATGCGAGGATTTGAAGACCTTTTAGAAATATTTATTAAAAGCGGTACAAAAATCAGAATTCATTCTTCGGGGATAAAATATTCACATACCATAAAACAGGCTATTGATAAAGGTCTTGCCACTATTGTAATATCTTTGGACTGTGGTGAAAAAGCATTATATCAAAAAATTAAAAGAGTTTCTTGTTTTGATAAAACTTGTGAAAATATTAAACTGTATACACAAAATATTCCCAATGATTTTAGAAACAATGTTCGGGTGAAGTATATAGTTATTCCGGGTTATAATGATAGTGTAGAGGATGTTGATAAGTTCTTTGACAAAATAAGAGAATTAAATGTTTTCTCTGTTGCTTTTGATATGGAAAACCAATATTCAAATGCAAATATAGAAGTTTCACCTCATATTAATCTATTGTTTGATTATTTACAATACTGTGCTAAGAAATATAATTTGCATTATATTATATATTCTTTTGCCGGTTATGTTATAAAAGAACGTAAAATTAAAATTTATAAGCGTTTGTTGGAAAACAAAGATAAATTGAGTAAAATAGTACATTCATACAGAAATAAATATGTATTCAAAAACATTTCATATCCTGATACAAAAAGTCTTATATTGAATTTACGGGGGGGGGGGGTATGATTTATGGGTTCGTTTTTTACGAATCAAAAACAGACAAATTCATTTTGACTTTAATTTATTTTCAGCTTAATCATAAATCCTGCGGACGCTCTGAAGTTAATTTATAGACATTTTTATTTATTTTATATACTTTTCTCCCCATTCGCACATTTTATACAGTATAGGAATAAATGTTTTCCCTTTATCCGACAAACAATATTCAACTTTCGGAGGTATTTGCTGGTATTCTTTTCTGATAATTAAATTACTTTTTTCAAGTTCTTTTAAAGTATTACTCAAACTCTTATGCGACACTATTTTTAAATATCTTTGTAATTCATTAAATCTTATTGTTTTATTTCTATAAACAGCATATAAAACCGTCAGTTTATATTTGCCGTTAATTTGACTCATTGTATAGTTAAAACCTGTTTTATTATATGATTCTACACTTTTTAAGCAATCTTTTTCTTCTATCGTTTTTCCCATTTTACAGTTACCTTTACTACTGTACTTGTTAATTTGATACTTTAAATATAACATAAATCAGAAAGGAGTTTATTATGAGAGAAGACATTAAAGAATTTAATGCAGTTGAGTTTGTTGCAAATAAGTTTGTTGAGGCAGTTAAAAACGGCTGCAGCGAAATTGTAAAACCGTATTTTTATGAAAAAGCTTATTTTTTTGGTCAATTAAACGAACAAGTTTATCAATCCGGCTCTATTTTGGAATTTTATGAAACCATTGATAATTATGGAAAGGTTAGCGATGATTATACTGCAAGAATTGACGTTATTTCTTTGGAAAAAACTATTGCTGCCGTTAGAGTAATTGAAGATAACTGGCACGGGTATAAGTTTACAGACTTTTTAATTATGAATAAAATTAACGGAACCTGGAAAATTGTAGCTAAAGTTTATGATACATTATAAAATTTAAATATAATTTAAAATGCCGATAATTTTATTCTTATCGGCATTTTATTATTTATATACTTTTTCCGAGGTCAAAGGCTTGTTTTGGGTAGTCCGTATTATTTACCGAGCCTTCAGTCCACACCCCTGATGCTATAATCTGCCCAACATCCTGCCAGCCTAAATAATTTAATAATGTTTCATAGTGTTTTATTATAGGTTCTGCTTCTTTGTCTGATGTATCAGCATAAGTCATAATTAAAGCTGATTTTTTAGGTGTGTGAATTTTTCCGTTAATTGAATAAAATCTGTCTATTACTGCTTTCAGTTGTGTACTTATTCCAAAATAATACATTGGTGTTGCAAAAACTACCATATCTGAATCAATTATATTGTCTTTTACTTCTTTAAAGTCATCATTAAATACACAATCACCGTTCATTCCGCATTTATTACATGCAATACACGGGTGAACATTTTTAAATGCCGAATCGAAACGAACTACATTATGACCTTTTTCTTTTGCTCCTTTAATAAAATTCTCGGCTAAAGTGTTTGAATTACCGTTTTTCCTCGGACTCCCCGTTATAACTAATATTTTCATTTTTTTATTCTCCATCTTTTCTGACGATACGGATTTTGAAAGTATTGCACCGCCTAATGTAATGCCTGTAACGATTAGTGTATTTTTTATAAAACTTCTTCTGTCCATTTTTTAAGTTCTTCTTTTCTCGGATGATTGTTAAACAACTTACCTTCTTTAATTTCAGTCGAGTTTGAAACACTTTTTTTCAAATTCTCGGCAGTTCTTCCAAATCCGCTTCCTCCTGATGTTGCAAATAAAATGATTTTTTTATTGGAAAAATCGTGACTTTCCAAAAAAGTATTAACAATTGTCGGTGCTATATACCACCAGATTGGAAAACCTAAAAATATTGTGTCATATTTATCAGTTGAAAAGTCATCTTTTGTTATTTCCGGACGAGAATTATGGTCTTTCATTTCTATTGTGCTTCTTGAATTTTTATCAGTCCAATCTAAATCAGCCTTTGTATAGGGAATTTTTGGTTTTATTTCATAAATATCCGCATTTATTGCAGATGCTAAATCTTCCGCAACTTTTTTTGTTGTTCCGGTTGCACTAAAATAAGCTACTAATACTCTTTTATCCATTTTTTCATTCTCCTTTGCTTGTGATTTATTATTCAGATTAAAAACAACTCCTGCACTAATAATAATTAACCCTAAAGCTATCAAAAATATTTTTTTCATCTATACCTCCTTAATTTTAATGTATCGTAAAACCACCGTCAACAGATATTGCAGCTCCATCTACAAAGCTTGCGTATGGAGAACATAACCACATTACTGTATCTGCAATTTCTTCCGGCTCACCTAACCGCCCTTTCGGAATATCTCTTAAAAGCTCCTTCTCAACTTCAGGATTTCTTTTAATCAAATCTTTTGCCATTGGTGTTAATATGCACCCCGGTAAAACAGCATTTATTCTGATACCTTTTGATGCATAGTCCATTGATGCTGTCCTTGTTAAACCTATTACTGCATGTTTACAGGCAATATATGCTGCTTGACCTTTAAATGCCGTTATTTCGCCTTGAGATGATGTATTGACTATAGCTCCTTTAGTATCTTGTTTTAACATTTGTATAATTTCATATTTCATGCAATTCCAAACACCTCTAAAATCAACTTTAACTGTCTTATCAAATTCTTCAAATGTAATTTCTGCCATAGGCCTTTGAGGAGTTTGAACTCCTGCATTATTAAATGCACAATCAAGTTTCCCATATTTTTTAACAATATCTGCTATCATCTTTTCTACTTGTTTTTCATCACTTACATCACATATATACCCTTGTGCCGAAAACCCTTGCAAAGTTAAATTATTTACAACTTCATCCATATTTAAAATATCTGCTAAAACAACATTCGCTCCATATTGTGCAAATTTTTGAGCGGCTGCAAGACCTATACCTTGCTTTGCTCCCGTTACAAGAACAACTTTGTCTTTAAAATATTCTTTCATAATTTTTGTTTCGCTCCTTATTACATTTATTTTTCTCAATAGTGAATTGATTATTTATGGTCGAACTTTTAGTTTCATTTTTTTATATCACTTATGGATGATTTGAATATTAAATATTTATCGCTTTGATTTTTTCTTTTGCTATTGCCCATGCTATCGGTTTTTAGAGTTTAACATCATATTTAGCCAATAAGTACCTTATTTTTTTAATTTGTCACGTATTGTATTATATGTTTTTTATCCTGGATTTTTTTGAAAGATGTATCATCTTTGTCTGAATTATGTGCAAATTTCTCGTTATTTTTAAAATCTCTTACCGAGTGTCGTTTTTTCTATTTTTTGATCTCATGTTTATATTGACACTTTGTCAAAATTAATATATCACTATAATGACACAATGTCAATATATGGATAATAGCATAAAAAATTGTGACTAATATTCAATTGAAGTGGCAGTCATAAGAACAGAATGAAAAAGAACAAACAAAAGGGTATAAATTTAAAGAATTTGTTAGGGCAGAAACTCAAACCTACTCTATTAGTTATTAATACAAAACTGTAGGGCTATCCTTTATAGGTTAGAATTTTTTCCTCCGGCATACACAAACCTTTAATCCAATGGCTTAAATAACATATAAACTTCAACATTTAGTGCTTTTGCAATTAAATCCATTCTTTTAAAACTCGGTGTTTTTCTACCTCTTTCAATTTCAGACAAATAATCAGTGCTTATTCCGCTTAACTCGCTCAATTTATCTTGGGTAAGGTTAAGAGATGTTCTATAATATTTTAGATTTTTTCTAAAAATGTCTATCGTGCTATTTGTCATATTTTGATTTTACCACAAGAAACAACTTCGAAGTAACAAAATGGCTTATTGAAAATAAAATGGATAAATATTTTAAAGACGTCACAAATGTTAAAACCTCTGCTTATTTATATCTTGACGATAGAGCAATCGGATTTAGCGGAGATTATCAAAATACACTTAAACTAATTGAAGATTTTAAGGTTTATTGTAAGTAAAATAATCCCCATCGCATAATGATATAATTTATTTTATATTTTTTGCATTATTTATCCATACGTGATTTTTGTTTGAATCTTGCGGTTTATTTTGTGCCATAACTCCTGCAAGTGCGTGAGGAGTATAAAGTTCTTCCAAGTATTTTGTTTCATCTTCTGTTAACTCAAGATAAACAGACTTTACTGCACCATCAATATGAGATAATTTTGTAGCTCCGACAACAGGTGAAGTTACTTTACCTAAAAGCCATGCCAATGAAACTTCCGTCATTGAAACTCCTCTTTTTAAGGAGATTTCTTCAACTCTTTTAATAATCTTATTATCCGCTTCTGCTGTTTTATCATACTTAAATTTTGCGTAAGAATCTTCTTCAAGTCTTTTTGTTGATTCTCCGATATGCCTTGATAATCTTCCTGAAGCTAAAGCTGAATATGGGGTCAGGGCAATATTTTCTTCCTTACAGTAAGGTATCATTTCCCTTTCTTCTTCTCTGTGGATTAAATTATAATGCCCTTGTACGGATATAAATTCAGCAAGACCGTTATTCTTTGCATAGTTATTCGCTTTAGCCAACTGCCACGCAAAACAGTTTGAAATACCGATGTATCTGACTTTTCC
>CANQLA010000014.1 GCA_947624605.1 Candidatus Gastranaerophilales bacterium
TTACATGTAATTCCGCATTGCTTTCATCTTGAGAAATCGCATTTTGACAAGTCTCTATTGCCTTTTGTATATTTCCCGACCTTTGAACCTGTTGATTTGTTTTTGTATTTGTTTTTGCTCTTGCGATTGATTCATATCTTATATTATTATTATAATTCATTTTTTAAAAATTTACAGTATATTATTTTTTATGGGTTTAATACTCGTTGAAGGAGCAAGTACCGTAAGTACTTTCGCATGCGAAAAGTATTCTTTTGCACATTTTTGTATGTCTTCCGCTGTCACTTCCTTTATGCTTTTCACAAATTTTTCTTCATAATTATATCCCAGTCCTTGGGCTTCATATAAACCTGTTATTGATGAAACCAATGCATTCGTTTCAAAATAAAAGCCCCTTTTACCTGTTACATTGTTCTTTGCATCTGTTAATTCTTTCTCTCCGACTGGTATGTTCTTTATTTTGTCTATTTCTTCTTTAAATCCGTCTATCGCCGTTTTTATGTTCTTTGGCTCTGTTCCTATGTATATACTGAATAATGCACATTTCGCTTTCGGTTCATAACTGCTTCTTACTGTATACGCCAGTCCTTTCTTCTCCCTTAACTCTAAAAATAATCTCGATGAAAGACCTGCTGAACCTAATATTGAATTCATTAACATTATTGCTGCATATTCTTTATCCGTATATGTCGGAAATATCCACCCCTCTATTATTTGTGCCTGTTTTGCATCGTCTTTCTCTATAAGCTTTACTTTGTCCTCTTTGATTTCTATACTCGGCGTTTGGTTATTGTATTGTTCATTATTAACTATTCCACCAAAATGACTCTCTAAAACTTTAATAACTTTGGCTTCTTCAACATCCCCTGCTATCGATATTATCTTTTTAGAATTTGTCAATATATTCTTATATGCTTCTTCAACTTCTGCTCTGTCTATATTATCTATATTTGCAAGAATTTTTGTATATGTATTTCCGTAAGGATGATTTTCAAATATCGTTCCGTAAAACATATCGTATGCTTTTGCCTTTGGTGACTCTAATTCCGCTTGAATTTCTCCTTTCATTTTGATTATTTCTTTATCAAATGAATTTAATGTTGTATGAAGCATTATATCTTCCATTAATTCAAGCATATAATCAAAATCTTCATTTAAACACAATCCTTTAAATCGTAAATAATCTGTTTTGATTTCACTATAAAGTTCTATTGCATTTTCTTCAATTTCGTTTGCTATTTCTTCTGCAGTACGTTTCTCTGTACCTTGAAGAAATAATCTGTTTAAAATACTGTATACACCGGGTTTCTCTTCCGGTTTGTCAAGACATAAATAAAACGTTATCGCTGTTCGAGGTGTGTTCTTATTCTCTTGCAATATGACTGTTATTCCGTTTTTTAACTTTAACTTATTCATTATTTCCCCTCCGGCATAAGAATGGCAAATGTTGCGTGTTTTAAATCCAAATATTCTTTTGCAAAATTAAAAATATCTTCTGCCGATATTTTTTCAAGAGTCGAAATATATGAATTGATTGATTTGGCATCATCACAAACTGTCATATAATATCCAATTGTTTCTGCAATGTCCGAAACTGTTTCACTCGTTTCTGCAAATCTTACTTTTAATTTTTTTACGGCTTTTTTCAGCTCTCCTGCTGTTATTTTGTCTTTGTACATTTTTTCAATTTCTTCTTTTACTGCCTTAATTGCTTCATCCTTATTCTCTGCTTTGAAATTGGCTTGTATAAAGAAATTTCCTCCATCTCTAAAACTGTAATAATCGGAAGTGACAATGTTAAAAACAGGGTTTGAGGATTTTTCAATCAGATTTTGATATAATCTTGAACTTTGACCATCTCCCATGATTACTGCAATCATATCCGCTAAAATTGAAGACTTTAAATCTTCTGCCGGCGGACATATATATCCTGCCGTCAAAAACCCCGTCGTTATATCTGCTGTTTGTTCAACGATTATCATCTCTTGTGTGGGTTTGTCTTTTTCATTAATACGCATCGCATTGTTTTCTCTTCCTTCAAAATTGAAGGCTTTAACCACTAATGACAATACTTCGTCAAAACCAAATTCTCCTACTATGATTGTTGTCATATTCTTGGGCGTATAATTGCTTTTGTAATAATCTATAACCGTTTGTCTCGGCATTTCCGCAATTAATTTTGCCGTCCCGATTACGTCAAACTTGTATGGGTGTTTTTTATACATATTAAAATTACATAGATTGTATACTTTTGTCCAAGACTGATCTTCACGCATTCTTATTTCTTCGGTAACTACGTGTCTTTCCCTTTTAACCTTAATTTTGGGATTGTCTATATCAAAAGTTTCTCCTATTTCTTCCGGCGGAATAACAGGATTTAACATCATATCGGCATGCAATTCTATTGCTGATTTGAAATATTCATCGTTTGGTCCTTTGGGAAGCGTAACATAATAAAATGTATAATCTTTCCAGGTAGCAGCATTTACAATTGCTCCTTTTGATTCTAATAATTTATCAAATTCCCCTGCTTTGTGTTTCTTTGTCCCTTTAAACATCAAATGCTCTAAAAAATGAGAAACTCCGTTATTCTCCGAGGTTTCATTAATTGATCCTGTCTTTACCCATGTGCTTATATTCACCAATTCCCCGGGTTTGTATGCCAAAACTATCTTATGTCCGTTTTCTCTTTCATATATTAATACAGGTTTCTCCAAAAACGGATATTCCATCTTTCTTTCCGTTATTTTTTCTTCCAAAATTCACTCCTGTTTTTCCTTTGCTTATACATTGTACATTAAAAATAAAAATTGGAAAATACTGTTTTAAAATAAAATATCCAGCTTTAATATTTCCTTTTTTATAAATATCTTTATCCCGTCTTTTGGGACAATGTATCCTTGAGCTTTCCTACTTTTTAATTATTTTACCTTCTACCTCCGTCGATACGTTTAATGCACTTTCAAGACTTCGTGCAAGAGTTTCCGCATCATTTGCATGGTATATTTTACCAAAAGTCGCAAGAGCAGTACATTTGAGCTGGGCTTCTGCCGTATCATCATCCAGTGCAAATGCTATTACATCTATCCTTATATCTTCCCTCGTTTGTACAAGATTGATTGCATATTCACAAGGACTTTCATCACAATTTTCTCCTCCGTCTGTTAATAAAATTATTCTCTTTTTCCCGCTTATCCCCGCAAAATCATTGTTTACAGCCTGCTTTAACGAACGGGTAATCGGTGTCCATCCGCTTGCTTGCATCTTTGATAATATATTGTATATATTCGATGTGTTATTCGGCAAAACCGGACTTACCAAATCTGTTGCACTACACCCTAAAAGAGGATTAAACCCGAATTTGTGTCCGTATACCCTTAAACCTGTCTTTACTCCCGGATTAAGTCTTGATGCTATTTTTGCCAACGTTTGTACCGCTATGTCTATTTTCTTCCTCCCTCTGATGTATTCATTCATACTGTTTGAAAAATCTACTATAAATAATATCTTCTCTTCGCTGTTTCCTTCCGCTAACCCTCCTGCTTCCTGCGGACTATATACATTATATGAATTTATTCCTGAAATTACCGGTAATGCCGATATTATCATAATTAATAATGCGTATATTAAATAACTGTCCCTTCTTTGCATATTCTTCTCTCAAATATCCGTTTCTTCTTGATAGAAAAATAGTTTGAAAATTCAAAAATAAAATCCGACAACTATTTAATCGTTACAGAATAAATATTTCCCCTTTAATAAAAAAAAGCGGTCTTTATGACCGCTAATGTATTAAAATTTAAGGAGTTTATCTTTGTTTATTTTCTTTAAATCCGAATAATTCTTTTTGCCATCCAGCTGTTTCAAGCTCTATTCCGTTATAAGTTGTATTAAAACGTCTGGCTTGTAAATAAGATTCAAAGTCTTGTGCTTTGTCCTTTATATTTTTTTTATTCAATGTTGAGCTTGACATTTTACCTCCTTCTTTTTTAGGATACATTCCATTATAACACATATTTATCATGAATAAGAGTTGTTATATTTTTTATTTTGTAAATTCAAGCACAGTTTGCTTTATGGCATGTTAATTTTTGTAAACTATTTGACTTGTCTTGAATTTGCATAATCTTGGTTTACGGCAAGCCATTCATAAGCATATATGTCTGTTTTTTTAGGTATTTCAGTTACGAAAGTACCTCCGTAATGACCTCTTTTAAAATCTACAATACCCTTTTTTGACAATTTTATCAACGCCCTCCTGACTGTATTCGTGCTGACATCAAACTGCTTGGATAAATCTTCCATTGAGGGAATTTTCATTCCGGGCAAAAAATTATTATTGATTAAATCAATAAGCTTTTCTTCTGTTTTTTCCCATCTGTAATACATTGGAATTTCTGCTTTTGTAAAAATGGAATGTTCTTTAACGGGATTGTAAAATTCGGTTTCTGTCGGCATTTTTAAAACAACCGTACCGTATGTTCCTCTTCTTGACATCAAAATTCCTTTTGCTTCCAGAACAGTTACGGCATCATGTATTGTTTTGACGCTGACATTAAACAGTTCAGCTAATTTTAAACGTGACTGTATTTTTTCTCCCTTCTTTAAATTTGTACTTATGTATTTGCTTAAGTCTTCTGTTGTTTTTTCAACTAATGATTTTGCAATAGTATTGTTTTCGTCTGTTAAAGACGGAATTTTTATAACTTTTAAAAATTTTTTCTTTGATTGCTCTTCGGTATACTTTAAAAAACCTGTATCGCAAAGCCTTAGGTATGCAAGTCTTACCGTATTTGCGGAAATATTTATCTCTTTTGCCACTTCCGATGCCGGTGGCATTAAATAATTTATTCCTTTGTCATAAATATATTTTTTTATTTTATAAACTGCTTCATCTCTTTTTGAAGTCTGTTTTTTCAGTACATCCGTTTGTTCCGTAGCAGAAGATACAAATGTTCCTCTTTTCTGTATGCTTTGAAGATATCCTTTGTCTTCGGTGTAACGGATTGCATTTTGAACCGTACCTGTACTTATGCCTAAATATTGTGCTATAATTTGTTTTTTGGGCAAAATATCTCCCGATTTTAATTTTTTATGTTTCAAACCGTTTATAATCCATTCCGTTAACCATTTTTCCGTTAATCTGTCTTTGGGAAGAGCAGAATTTTTAAAATCAGGAATTTGCTTTGGAAAATCATTAATAGTTAATTTTTTGTTGGGTTTCATCTTTTTTCCTCTGGTGTGTGTGTGTGTCATATTGTTCAATAAGAATACAGTTAATAATGTTTCTTGAAAAATTTTTTATAAATAAAGTTAATAAAAAATGCAAACAGAAATAATCAGTTTGCAATAATTTAATATTTTTATCCTATTTCTTCTCTATAATATTTAATGCCTTCAAATTCGGTAGGCATTTGAACATCTCCGATTGCATTTTGAGGCAGCCCTGCATTATAAAGTCTGGGTAATAAATTTTGAGCCAATATATACATAGGTTCATCAGTTTCATCATTCGTGTCGTTGCAAACAAAAACCAAATCACCGGAAGGAGATTCTCCGGCACCGATTATAGTTATTTCATGACCACCTATTGGTTGTCCTTCATTATTAAAATCATAATATCCTATAATTACATTTTGTGTCTGTAATGCGGTAATTAACTGTGCTGCCATCGTTTCATAATCGCAGGCTCTTCCGCCAATTGTTCCGTCTTCATTAAATGCCATATATATAACGGGAACAAGGGCTTCTTCCTGAACGACTTCTTCGGTAAATGCTTTTTCAACACTGCATAAACCTGTATTTGAATTGTTAAATAAAGGCTCTCTTGTGTCATTAAGCGAATTATACGTTTGCTGGGCACCCACATTCATAATTGCTGATTGCATCAATACATCCAATGAAGATCTCTCCCAAGGATCTCTGGAAGATGTTTGAACACGAGCTCTTATAATCGCATTTCTGTCAGGAGATATTAAAACTTTTATATTATCTTTATCATCTATTTGATACGGAAGTTTGAATGTATCTAAAAGCCATAAAGCATCATTTCTGTCAGGAGATATTGTCGATAATTTTAAATCTTTTGTTACACTATAATCTTCCGAAGATAAACCTGCCGCCATTCTGGCAAATTCTGCCGGTTTGCTTGCCGCTAAATTATACTCCAAACTTGCTGCTACACAACATTGAGAATAACTTCCCAATTCCATTTCTTCTTTTGTTCTTACTCCCAATTCCGGATTGCATATTATCGCATCAGAATACTCTTGCGGAATATCTCCGAAAGTCTGAGTTATTTTTCCGGGATTTGCAATCGTTTCAATTGCTTCGGTAACAAGTGTTTTTGAATTTAAACCGGTAATTCTCGGCTCACTTATAATTTTGTACAGATTGTCTAATACTGTTGAGCCGTCATTTGACTTATTATTTAATAATACACCTGCTTTTAATAAAGAAGATAAAGCAACCTTCGTTTCGGGTTCAACAACTGATGAAATTTCATTGTATTTCTGACTTATCTCTTTGTCGGCTAAATTGGTTCCTATTCCGACAGATTGGTATGCTTTGACATTTTCTGCGGAATACGCCGATTTTTCCTGTTCTGAAATCGCTGCTTCACTTTTCTGTGCCGCACTTTTTTCAACCGCTGAGTTTATTGCCGACGGTCTACCGCTAAAATTAATATATCCGGATAAATTGTATACCACTTGTTACTCACTTTCGTTTGTTATAAATACGTTAGCTTAAAAATTTTGCTACTATTTTTTAAAAAATTTTTTATTTCTTAAAAAAAATTAACATTTGATGTTAAAAATAATTGTATTTTTATGTAAAAATTGTGTAAATTTATGTAACAAAAATGGAAAATGTTGAAAAAATTGATATTTTCATGTTTTTACATGAGTATAGGGTGTAAGTAATAAGGAATAAATATATGTCAGGATTTAATGTTATAAGAGGTGAAAACGGACAAATAAAATTCACTCTTAATAATGTTAAAGATTTTCAAATAGGCGGTGTTGCAAAGGTTACCGGCAGTGCGACTTTTTCGGTTGGAAATACTGATGGTGAAACAGTTTTGCAAATGGGAGCCACTCAAGATGTACCTGCCGTATTAGAAATTGACGATGATTTAAATAATATGGAATTTTACGGTACTGATTTGGAAGCAAAATTCAAGAACAATACTGAAAAAGAATATAATGTTAAATGGAGTGCAAAGGACAGTACTTTAGATTCTTCAAAAGATAAAGGTTCTTTTTTAATAGAAACTCATGAAAAATCGGAAAATAATACGTTTAACCTTGGAAAAGCACAATATCAAGAGCAATTATTCAATGACAGAGTTGCAGATAATATAGTTGTTGATAACGGTAAAAATAATACATTTTTATCTGCCAAAGCAAGTTCAAATTATTTTGAAACTTCCGAAAGCAGTGAAGGTGCAAATATTTTCGGCGGAAACGGAAATAACACGTTTTTAGTAAACGGTAAAAGAGGTTTTATCACAGGCGGTTCCGGAAATGATTTGTTTATTACCGGTGATAAATCAGATAAAAATATTCTCTCCGGTATGAATGGTGATGATACTTTCTCGGATTTCGGAAATTCAAACCTTGTTTTAGGTGGTAAAGGACGAGATATAATAAATTCTAACGGTAAAAACGGTCTTTCAAATTTAGGTTTTGGAGAAGATTACGAAGCTCATATCGGTCAAAATGCCGAGGATAATGCAATATTTACGGGCAAAGAGCTTAAAGCTTCAGATTTAACAATTTACAATTATGAAGAATATCTTCAATCTTATTTGGAAGAAAACGGTATAACAATGGAAGAATTTAAGGCAAGGGCAGGTTTAAGTCCCAATGCATCCGCTGAGGATATTATTGCTGCTTTAAAAGGTTAAAAAGTTAATAAATAATAATCAGGAAAGAATTAAGGCGAAGTATTTTCGTTTTTTTTATTTATATTTTACAGGAGTTATGAGAAATTCATTAATAATAATATTTTCTATAAAGTCAGCTATATCTTGTTCAAATTGCACTCCTTGAGGTGATTCATAGAAATCTTTTGAAAAAACATTTGCTTGTTCATTTGGAAACGGAAGTTGAATTAAATATATTTCTTCAGGTAAATTTAAATCATCAGTAATATGAATACAGTCAATGACGGCAAAGACAAATTTTCTTTCCGTGCATAATGTTTTCAGAGCATTATAAGTGTTAAGGCAATCTTGTCCGACTTTTGGGTCTTTAAGAACCTGAAGGAAGAGAATTGGTTTAGAAGATTTCATTTCTTTTCTGAAATTTTTGATACGATGTCTGTAAACTTGTATTAGTCTGTGTTTTTCGGTAGGACCGATATAAGATTCGTGACTGAAATTAATTTTTGTACCGTTATCCCAAGAGCCGCTATATTCGGAATAATGCAAATCCACCAAAAATTTATCAAAATCGGTATTTAAAAATTCGGTAATATATTTTGCGGAATGATACCATGCTAAATCAAAAGGCATGGTAGGTTGTCCGTGTCTTCTTTTTTTCATCAGCCCTGTTCGGGTTAAAACTGTTTTTGGATAGCAATTGGGACCGAGTGATACAAGTGAATATGGAGAAGGCTTGCACGTATTTCGGATAAATATTACAAATTTATTAAAAAATGACCCAATATCCATTTATACCATATTTAAACCTTGCTTTAATCCTTTGGCTCTGTCATACAATTCAATTTTCATATCTAAATCTTTTGCACGATTGATAACATAATTTACCAAATCCAAATAGTAGTTTGGGATATTATTTCTGTTCATTTTATACCAAACGTCCTCAATATCTAATGCCAACCAACGGCTTCCGAATCTTCTGGTTTGTTGAATCCAATTTTCTATTTCTCTGATATTGTCGTTAATATGCGGAATAATAATATATTTGGAAGTCATAAGACCATAATCTTTATCATTAGCCTTTGCATATTTTTTAATATTTTCAACGACTTTATCATAGCAATCCACTCTTTTTATTCTTTTGTAAGTTTCTGAAGAAGCGGAATCTATAGAAATAACGACATTTAAAGCACCTTCTTTTATGGCGTTTTCTATGGCGGGAGAAAATTTGATACCTGAAGAGTGGACTCTCATATTTGTTATTCCGTTTTTTGTAAATAAATTTATTAAATCATCAAATTCGGGATAAATAGTTGGTTCACCGCCACCAAAAGCTATTTCGCCGCCATTTCTTAATAAATTTTTATCTGCTAAATCTTTTATAACGGGGACTACATTATAAGGAATAAAATTTTCATATACTGACTTATTATTTTCGGCATAACAATAGATACATTTACTGTTGCATTTAATCCAGTAGTTAAATTGCAATCTGTCTATATAATCTTCATCATCCCAATCATCTTCGTGTAAGAATACACATCCGATGCAATTTGGGGTGATATTGCCCTCCTTATGTGCTTGTCTTAATTTTCTTTTTTCTTCAAAAAGTTTTTCCCAATCAATGAGTTCACCGTTATATTCTTGTTTTATATCAATATGTCCTCCGCCGGAGTGGCATGTAAAACAACATGTAGTTAACCTTTTATGTTCAAAATCAATTCCGTGTTCAATATAACCGCAGCTAGTATATTTCACTTTTTATATACCTTATTATTAAAATACCTTAGTAAATAAATAACATCTTAATTCAGCAACGTCAAGTTTTACATAACTTTTGACTAATAAAACTTAATTAATTTTATAAAAAAAGATTGAATATTATCGGTATTAGCATTATAATTATTGTACTTGTCATAAATTTGGGTAGTAATCATCATGAAATATATTTCTTGCAGACATTTGGAACACGGAATTGCTTTTTTTTCAAAAAGTATTGAATGCTGCTGTATTTCAAGTCATGAAGGCGGGGGAAATATAGAATGTATACCTGATTATTTCGGAGAAAAAATTGATTGGGATAAATTTTTTGAAGAAAGAAAAAAAATCAGAGATTTACACAAGTCAGGACAAATATATCCGAAATGTAAAGGTTGTTATTATTTAACGGAACAAGATTGGGATGATGAAAATTATTTTTCGGAAATGCTTATAGGGCATTGGTCACATTGCAATTGTAATTGTATTTATTGTTATACGGATGAAGATAAATATTATTACAATACAAGAGATTTTTATAAAGTATTACCGGTAATCAGTGAAATGCTGGATAAAAATCTTATAAGAAACGGAGGCGAGATAACATTCGGAGGCGGCGAACCAACAATATTGGAAGAATTTGAAGATTTATTAGGAGCTTTTTTATCTCACGGAATTAATAATATAAGAATACATTCATCCG
Source organism: Candidatus Gastranaerophilales bacterium (assembly GCA_947624605.1). Classification (GTDB taxonomy): domain Bacteria; phylum Cyanobacteriota; class Vampirovibrionia; order Gastranaerophilales; family Gastranaerophilaceae; genus RUG841. The sequence goes on from CANQLA010000014.1 coordinate 10,347, forward strand.
GAATTAAATTTTCGCCGGCAATATTTAAGGGGCTTTCCGAAGGAAAGGTAACAGCAATTATTTCCATAGATTCTGCGGCACCTGACACGTATAAAAAGATTAAAAACATAAATGCTTTTATGAATGTTCGTGAAAATATAGGCAAATATGCTGCTGCAGGAGGTAATTTATATTCTAAATATGTTCTTATGCCGGGATTTAACGATACATTAGAAGAAGTACAGATGTGGCTTAAAGATTGTCAGGATCTTGGTGTTAAGCATATTGCTTTTGATATTGAAGATCATTGGTTTAAAGCGAACAGACATCATATTCCCCAACATGTATACGATTTGTTTGATTTTGTAATTAAAAATAATGCATATTACGGAATAAATGATTATCAGCTTTATGAAAGAGCCATGAACATGAGGGAAGACAGAAAAAAAGAACAAGGATTGAATGATTAAAGGTATTTTAATTTATCAATTTTTGCAGCAGGTTAACAAAGAAAAGCCTTAATTAATATGAAGTAAGGGAAAAGAATGACAAATAACGGTTTTATCAGTTGTTCTTGGTTAGAGCATGGAATAATTTTTGACCATGAAAATATATTGCGGGTATGTTGTTCACAATGTAACGAAGGAGGAGGTCGTCCGGTTTTAAGGGGAAATTATTGCGGAGAAATTCTTGATTGGGACAAGATTTTTCAGCAAAAAAGAGAGATGAGGAAAGTACACAGGCGAGGAGGAATTTTTGATAAATGCCGGGGTTGTATTCTTTTAAAAGAACGGCAATGGGATGATGAAGATTATATAGACATGCTGCTTTTAACGCATTGGATTAATTGTAATTGCAAGTGTATATATTGTCCTGCGGTTAGAGATGAAGATTTAAAAAAGAATAACAGGCATTATAATATTGTACCCGTATTGACGGATATGTGTAATAAGAATATATTGAGAAAAAATGCATACATATCAATTGCAGGAGGAGAATCCACAATATATCCTGAATTTGAAGATATGCTTCATTTACTTTTGGACTATGGTTGTGATAACATATTGTTAAATTCTTCGGGGATAAAATATTCTCCGGCAGTTGCAAAAGGTTTGTCAGAAGGGAAGTTACAAATTACCGTTTCAGTTGATGCCGGAACGAGAGAAACTTACGAAAAAATAAAACTTGTAAAAACTTATGAAACGGTATCAGGCAACTTAGCGAAATATGCCGCTGCCCAGAATGAAGACAAAGACAGAGTTTGTTCAAAATATATAATTGTTCCCGGTGTAAATGACAGAGAAGCAGAGATTGAAAAATGGCTTGAAAATACGGCAGATATTGGAATAAAAGAAGTTTCAATAGATATAGATTTGAGATGGATTCAGCAAAACTTTGAACAATTAAGTCATTATAGAAGGATATATGAATTAACAGCTTTCACAAAAAAAATTGCGGAAAGAGAAAATCTTCGTTTAAGATATGATGAAAGGGCTGCAATTATGAGGAAAATTCATAGAAAAGGAAAAAACATTTTGGGAGGAACACTTTGTAAAATAAAGGGATAAAAATGTTCAGATACCATGAAAAATATGATTGTACAAATGAAAGTAAATCTGTATTTTACAGTTGTCCCTGGATACAGCATGGTTTGGTTTTTTTTAAGTATAAGTTAACGATGTGTTGTTATTGCGGACATTCTGCCGAGGGACATACACTTATCAGAGATAATTATTCTGGTCAAGCATTAGATTTTGAGCATATTTTCAAGCAAAAACATGAATTTAATCGTCTTGCAAAGAAAGGTCTTATCCACGAAAATTGTACGGACTGTCCTTTTTTAATTCCGAGATGGGCGGAGCATTGGGAGCAGGACGGAGATTATATTTCCAATTTGTATATAAGCCACTGGACAGAGTGTAACAGCAAGTGTATATATTGTTTTGCTGCTCAGCATCCGGAAGAATTTGATAACAGAAATAAAACATATTCAGTTTTACCTATTATAAAAAATATGTTAAAGGAAAACATATTAAGAAGAGGCGGAAGCATTCATTTTGGGGGTGGAGAACCGACAATGCTTCCTGAATTTGAGGATATAATAAGGCTTTTATTGGATTATAAATTTTATGATTTAAGGGTTCATACGTCCGGAATAAAATACAGTCCGATTTTGGAAAGAGGGATAAGAGAAGGCAGATTGCGAGTTATTGTTTCAGTTGATGCGGGATGCAGAGAAACATTCAAAGAGATTAAGCGGGTTGATGCGTATGATATAGTACGGGAAAATGTAAAGAAATATGCTTCTGCACAAGTTCTGAGAAGGCACGCACTTACTCCTGATTTGTATATGCTGGGTTCAATTTGTGCAGGTACAAAGTTTATAATTATTCCGGGTATTAATGATACGGAAGAAGAAGTGGAAAATTGGATAAAGAGGGATGTACAAGACGGAATACATACAACTATTATAGATATAGAAGAAAACTGGTATAAAGAAAACGAACAAAATTTACCTCAAAGTATTTTTGATTTTATTTATACGATTTATAATCTTTCAAAGAAATACGGAACGCATTTTGAGCTGTATGAAAGAGTTGAGAATATGTTGTTAGAAAATCAAGAACGTGTACCTTGGTATAATAGAGATACAATTTATAAAGATTAAGAATTTTTGATTAAATTTTGCTGTTAAAAGAGGCATAAGAGCGGGCGAAAAGACAATCTTTTTCAATTTGACATTTGAGTTCGGTTAAAGAAGAGAAAGGTTTTTCGTCTCTGATTTTTTCAATAAAAGACACTTTTATAATACTTCCGTAGAGGTTTGCCGAAAAATCAAGCAGATGGACTTCAGGGACAGGAATAAAGTCGGACTTGTCAATGGTAGGACGCAGCCCGTAATTCATAACGCCGATATAAGATTGTTTATGAGTGTCAACTTTAACGAGATAAACGCCGTTATCGACATTAACAATTGAGTTCGGATAAATCAAATTGGCAGTCGGAAAGTTGATAGTTCTGCCGATTTGTCTGCCGTGGATTACTGGAGATTTAATATAGAAACTATAGCCCAAAAGTTTTTTAGCGAGTTCAAAGTCAGAACCTTTTATTGCGTTACGAATGATTGTAGAGCTGACGGAATGGTTATCAACCGTAATTTGTGGAATTTGAAAATATTTAAAATTAAAATTTTTTGCAAATTGTTGAAGAGTTTGAGGCGAGCCTAATCCGCCCTGACCGAAGGAGTGGTTGTAACCTGTAGTAATGGCAGAGGGTTCAAAAAATCGGACAATCAAGTTGATATAGTCTTGTGGTGACATTTTAGCGATATCGGCATTAAAGTTGATTATAAAAACGTAATCTACATCCATATTGTTAAGTAGAGAAATTTTATCATTAAATTCAATGATATGTTTAAATTTTTGTCCGGAAAAGAATTCTCTGGGATGAGAGCCGAATAAAATGACGCCTGAGAACAAACCGTTTTTCTTTGCGAAATCGACTGCATTTTTGATTACAACGGCATGTCCAATGTGAATACCGTCAAAGAAGCCAAGTGCGAGAGATAAATTTTTTATATGTTTAAAACCGTTGAATACTTTCATAGAACATATTATATATTTTTTGTAAAGAAAAGTCGATAATTTATACAAACGGTGGATTTTTATGAAGATTTTTTTTGTATTATAAATATGATATGAATATGAAATTAATTTCAAAAAAAGAAATAAAGAATAAGTTTAATTTACTGAAAGCAAAGAAGATAGAGCCATCAAATCTTGAATGCAGTTTGGATTATGATAAACGTTCACTGGAAGATGAGCATAAACATTGGGGAGCATACGTAGATGCGAAAAAGAATATCACATTCAAGATAGCGACATTTCCGGATGCGGAATCGGTTATGGTAGAGATAAAGCCTGCGAATAAGAGGGCAATAAAGGTATTACCGTTAGAGAATAAATGTGATGGTGTATTTGAGTTAACGGTTGATTCAAAAATTGCAATAAGGGGAGACAGATACAGGTTTATTATAGAAAGACCGAATAAGGCGAAGAAAAGGGTGAGAGATCCATATTCAATGCTTCAGGATAAGATATCTTCGTGGTCAATAATTTTTGATCATCATGGATACAGGTGGCATGATAAGAGGTGGATGGAAGGTAAAAATTCGGCGAAAGTCAGCAGAATAGCAAATCCGCTTAATAAACTATCACCTGTAGGGAGTTTACGGATATATGAAGTCAATATACCTTCTTTAACGGAGCAGGGGACATATCAAAGTGCCAAAGTAAAGTTTAAAGAAGCGGCAGAGATGGGTTTTAACGCAGTTCAGATAATGCCTGTAGAGAATTGTTTTTCATATAATTGGGGGTATGACGGAGTTGACAAATTTGCTCCGAACAAGGCGTATGGCAAGCCGAATGATTTGAAGTCACTTATAGATTATGCACATTCAATCAATTTGAATGTAATCATGGATATGGTGCCAAATCATTTTGGACCTGATATGGTTGATATTCAAAATGCAGGTCCGTATACGGACGGATGTAACGAATTTGGTTTAAAATTCAATTATGAAAGTGATAATAATAAATATGCAAGAATGTTTATAGTAAATGCGGCGTTGAATTGGTTAAAAAATTATCATTGTGACGGATTAAGACTTGATTTAACGAAGTATATGCATTCGGATTATACAATGAAGCTGTTAGCTGCGGAGATACATTTTCATTGTCACGATGCATTTTTAATAGCTGAAGATGCAAGGGAAAATGATCCGAGAGTAACTTGTCCTTTTTCGATTGAAGAAAGGGAAGAAAATATTCGTTATCATAAACAATTTATAGAAAAAATAATGAATAATGAATGTTCATTGGCAAATTTAGGATTTGAAACGGAATGGGATTTTCCGTATCATAAACAAATTGCGGCGTTAATGTTGGAGTATTGGATGGGATATCCCAAAAGTATCAGTTCATTTGACAGAGTAATAAAAAAATCCGAACATCGGGTCAAATATGCAATGAGCCATGATGAAATCGGAAACATTGACGGTACAAGATTAATCACAAAGATATTTGCAAAAGAGATAAATATATATAAAAATATTCCAAAGAATTACAGACATAAAAGAGAACAAGAATTTGCACATGTAGCCCATAAAATATTAAAGACACTTTTATCCGGAGAAATGGAGAGAATGAGAGGTGAAGAATTTTCAAAGTTTGCAAAAGAGAATTATCTTTCATTGAGTGTAACGGTATCGAGTTTAAAACAAGCATATCGTAAGGCATTAAAGATGTATAGATTAGCACTTGCGGCGACGTTTTCTTTACCAGGTCCGAAGATGGTTTTTCAAGGTGATGAAAAAGGAGAAATTACATATTTTAAATTTTTCAGAGAATTTTCATCAGGATATGAGAGGTATTTAGAAACGAAAGGATACAAACCCGGGATAGATGCATTGAGAGATTCTAAAATCGGGAGCAGCAAATATTGTAAAAAATATCAGAAAGATGTAATTAATACTGCAAAATTTATGAAGGACTTAAATAAAATCAATTCTGAAAATTCGGCATTGCAGACAGGAACAGTTCAAGATACTGTTTGCCATCCTATTTCGATGGTCCACGCAACGTTAGTTGTCAGTGATTTTGATAGTATATTTTCAGTTACAAATTTTTCTAATGTTTCGTATTTAAAGAATTACAGATTAATTATTCCGAAGGGTCAATGGCGAGAGATTTTAAATTCCGATAATACAAAATATAACGGAGAAGGCGTATTCCTTAATACTGAAAAGATAATATCAGACGGAATAACGCCTGTAAAAATTTCGTTGACCGAGTATGGATCAATTTTTTTCAAAAGAATTGATTAATTTTCAGAATCTTCGGAGAGTTCAGCTTCAGTAATTTCTGCTACATAATCGGCGACTTTGTCAAATTCTTGATCATCTTCAATTTTTTCAAAAATGAAATCTTCTCCGTCTTTTTTAAGACGCATAATAATAACCTTATCACCGGGTTTTTCAGGATGTTCGGGGTCGAAACCTTCGACGGGATATAAAAGTCCGTATTCCGTTTCATCAACTTCAACGATATCAACAAGTTCAAACTTTACATGTTGTCCATGTTCGTCAACAGTTTCGATAATGTTATCATCGTATAAATTGTCGCTCATAATTTCCTACTTTCTGTCTAAGTATTGTTGTAATATTATACACGCACTTTCTGTATCTACAAGTCCTTTATTTTTTGTGTATTTTTTCCCTACGGTTTTTAAATTTCTTTCAGCTTGTCTGCTTGTTAGTCTTTCGTCTTCAAAAATTATTTCAAAATCATTTTCAAAATTTTTTGCAAAGTCAATGCAATCTTGAGCCTGCTGTCCTATTGTACCGTTCATGTTTTTTGGTAAACCTACAACAATTGTTTTTGCATTATAATTTTTACAGACTTTTTTAATTGTGTCAATTGCAATTTTTTCGGGCATTCTGTTAATGGCAGGAATTGGTGAGGCAATTATACCTAAAGCATCACTTATTGCAATTCCGATTCTTTTTGTACCCACATCAAGAGCCAGTGTTCTCATTGTTTTTCCACCCAATTTTCTTCTATTTGATTGATTATTGTTTCAGTTGTTTTTAAATCTATTTCTTTAGTTTTTTCGGTTTTACGCCGAAAAATATTTGTTGGAAATTTAAATTCTTTATGCATATGTTTTAAGTTATAAAAATACTCATAGACACTTTTTTTAATAATATCGGATTGCATTTTATATTTTAAATCGGGATTAGATAACACAGAATACAGTATTTTTGCATAATCCGTAAAATCGGTATATCCGAACAGAAAACAAGTTGTCATAATATTTTGGATGAATAAATTTTCCGTTTTAGGAGTCCATAATTTTTCAAAAGAATTATTTAAGGAATTTTCAACATATTCAAAAGTTAATTTTTCCTGCTGTATAAAATCGTCGATAATTGTTTTAAAATCTTCATTATCCTGAATTGTAAAGAACCATTTATCCAAATAATTAGTAGAGTAGAGCAGGTTTACAATTTTTTGGTTTAAATTTATAACGGGAATATTTTCTTTTACCCAATCTTGTTCTGATTGACTCATCGGATTAATATCGCAAAGCAGCATAGACCAGCAAATAAATTCATAGGGAATAGTTTCTTTTCTGTTTTTAGTCATACAAAGAGCTTGTTGCAAAACAGATTTACAATATTGCGGAGGAACTTCAAATCTGATTTCATCTTTAGAAAATCGCAGAATAATTCTGTCAAATTCTTGTTCGGAAAGATTAAAGAAACCGAAGGAATCGACAATGCCGAATAATTTGCTGACGACGATAGAAAACATCATTAAAGAGCCGTCCTGACGTTTTCTTGAGAAAAGAAATCCCTGGTTATAATGCCCGTCAGGGATGCAGGTATAGCATTTATAAGGAGTAGTATCAGCCATAATCTTTTTATAAAAATTATCTGCAAATTCTTTTTTTGCACCTGCAAGTTTTAATATATTAAGACTTTTTTTGCAAGCGGTTCTGACGATATCGCTATTGGTAATTTCATAGAGAAACTCGATAGGATTAATAGCGAGAGGAGATTTTGTTTCCGCTAAAATATTTATTGTTTTAAGAAGGATATTTTCGGGAAAATCAGAATACAAAACCGGAGAAAGGATATTAGCAAGGTTATTTCCGTCATAGTCTTCAGCCAAGGAATCAATTAATAAAGTTTTATCATCAGTTTGTAGAGCAGTTAAGAAGTCTAGAAAATCTATTTGAGTTTCAGGATTAACGACAGCGTGTTCAAGGAGTTTTTCGGTATCATAATTAATAATTGATTCTGCATCTTGAAGGTATTCAAAGAATTCTTCATAATCTATATTTTTGCCTGTAGCTTTAAGAATTTGGATTAATTGATATTTAAGCATATCGGGTTCGAGAGGAGATTTAAGGATTTGCATTGATTTATCATAAAGCAAATTTTGCGGAATAAATTCGATAGTCATAGCTCGTAAGATATCGGTATATTTGTCGTCATTTTTTTTAGACATTTCTTTGCATAATATTTCAAAGAAGGAGTCAAAGTCGTCAATTTCATGTAAATCTTGTATTTTTTGAGTGAAAACATCGAAATTGAGCCTTGAATCAGCTTTCAAGTCAGCGAGGACGGGTAATATTTTTGCTCTTATTTGGAGTTTATTTAAAGTCATTAATTAAACCTTATTCCAAAAACTGTCTAAAATAGCCTGAGCTTCACCTGATGGCATTTTATCTTCCATAATAAGATATTGAACGGCAATCATTGCACATTCTGAGCAAATATTAACACCCGGACCTTGAACCATTTTTAAGACTCTTGTATTTGGTCTTCCGCAAAAACTGCAAAATACCGGTTGAGCAGATTTTGATTCTTGTGTATTTTTATTTTGTTGATTTTTAGATTTTTCTCTTTTGCCAGTTAAAGAAACAATTTTTTCTTCTTTATTCATAATTATCCGTTTCATTTTATGTAATATTGTATCTTAAAATTAATAGTATTGCAAAATTTTTAAAATTTTAATAGAATTAATAATTATTCAAGGAGAAACGTATGAAAAAGACAATACTAATAACGGCAATAGTTATTGTTTCATTAATTAGTACGGCTTGTATAAACAAATTTGCGGTACAGGAGCTGAACAATAAAGCACAAGAGCTTATGCAAGAGGGAGATATAGAAGGTGCGATTTCAAGATTAGAATCGTGTATAGATCTTGATGAAACGTTATATGAAACGCAATATAATTTAGCGGTGGCATATTTACATGCAAAAAAGTATGATTTGGCAATAAAAACGTTAGAAAGAGTAAAGGAATTAAATCCTGAATATGCGGAGGCATATTATACCATAGCGGTTGCAAATGAAGAGGAAGCGTATTTGCTAATTGACGGTGAAGCTGAAGAAGTTGGTAATGGTGAGTCAGCAGATAGAAAGGAGCTGACGGATTCTGATAAGAAACGAATAAAAGAATACTTAGTGACAGCAATAGAGAATTATAATTTATATTTGATGAAGAAGCCTGATACGGCGGATCGTGATAAAGTGGAAGATAAGATAAAGTATTTAAATAATGATATAGAAAGATACGGAGATACAGAAGCGGAAGTTTCATCATGAGGTAAACAGGGACGATAATGTTTGGCAGTTCACAAAGGGTTGCTTTTTATATCGGAAATTATCCGGTTATGAAGTATGGAATAACTATGGGTGCGGCGATAGCGGTATCTTTTTTTGTTTTAATAAAAATAAAACGCAGATTTTATTCTGAGATAAATGAAGAAAGAATAATTGATTTATCATTTTGGTTGATAATATGCGGAATAATAGGAGCCAGATTTTGGTATGTTATTTTAAATATCAAATATTTTTATAAAAATATGTTAGAAATTTTTATGATACATCATGGCGGGATATCTGTTCAAGGTGCAATAATCGGAGGAATTATAGGCGGATTAATATATGTAAAGAAACATAATTTACCATTTTTAAAGACGGCAGATTTATATTCTTATGTATTGCCCATAGGTCAAGCGATAGGGAGATGGGGGAATTTTTTTAATTCGGAAGCATTCGGATTTCCTTGTGATTTACCTTGGAAGTTGTTTATTCCGATAGAGAGCAGACCTTTAGAGTATAGAAATTATGAATTTTTTCATCCGGCATTTTTATACGAATCGATATTGGATTTAGTAATATTTATTTTGTTATTTTATATTTTCAGGAGATTATTCAATAAAGCAGACGGAGCAATATTTTTTACATATTTAATATTATATTCGGTTGTTCGGATATTCACGGAGGGAATAAGGATAGATAGTGTAATGAATATAGGAAATATGCCGATAGCAATGATAATAAGTATAATATTTATCATTGGAGGAGTAATAGGTTTGAAAAAAATTTATTCAAAGAGTTGATTTATTTACTGATTTATAAAATGAATATATAATAAGGTTATGAATAAGAGATTAATATGGTTTAGTGAACTTTTTTTGTGGTCGGTAATAATTCTGGCAGTTATATTGGGTTTTACATACGCATCTGCGACGGCATACGAAAAGAACCACAGTTATTATATGTTTTTCAATGATGTAGATGGTCTTTCGCAAGGATCTCCCGTAAGGATGATGGGTTTTCAAATAGGTTATGTAAGGGATGTAAAAGTATTTGATGATAATATTTTTGTATCCTTTTTAGTAACGGAGAGGAATGTGTATACATTCCGGCAGGCTCGGTTGCGATGGTTGAATTTTACGGTCTGGGCGGTTCAAAATCATTGGAAATAGTGCCGCCGCTTGGCGGAGGAAGCAGAGGCAATGACGGAGAGTTGATTATAGCAAAAAATCCGTACAGAATTTCAGATTATTATAATTGGGGGCATAAAATAAATACTACACTTGAAATTATAGCGTCGAATGCTTCACATAGACTTGATGCATTTGTAGACAGTGGTTTTAATAAACCGTTTTTAGTAAAAAGTGCACAGAAAATAAATCATGTGATACAATCTTTTATAAAAAAAGAAGACAGTAATTTGGAAGCATTAAATAAGAAAGTTAATAATTCAAATTATATAGAAACGAAGGTTGAAACAAACGGAGTTAAAAGCGTAAAAGACAGCGAAACTTTTTATATGGAAACAAATGGAGAAAATTAAATGGCAGAATCGATATTAAGAAATGACCCGAATACAATAGTTTGTGAACATCCGTTATGTCAGGAAAACTTGAGTATAATAAGAGATAAAAACACGACAGCAGAAGTATTCAGAAATGCAATCAGGAGGTTGACGTATTTACTTTTATATACAGCGACGGAGGATTTAGAAACAGAGGAAACTACGACGATTACGCCGATAGCAGAGTGTAAGACGCAAATTTTAAGGAGAGATATAAAGATAATACTTGCCCCGATTTTAAGAGCCGGGTTAATATTTTCCGATATAGCGAGTGATATATTGCCGAATGCAAGTATTCGTCATATAGGGATGTACAGAGATGAAAAGAGTTTAAAACCGGTATGGTATTATGATAAAACACCAATCATGTTTGACAATCCGGAAAAGACAGTTGTATTTATTCTTGATCCTATGATAGCAACGGGAAATTCCGGTTTAGATTGTATCAAATTATTTGTCGGGAAACGAATACCGGTAAAAAATATACGTTTTGTAAGTTTAATATCTGCACCGGAAGGGTTAGAGAAGATTAGGAGTTATTATCCTGAAGTAAAAATCACGACGGCTCATATAGATGAAACTCTTTCAAAAACCGGATATATAATTCCGGGATTAGGGGATGCAGGAGACAGAATTTTTAATACGCTTGGTGATTAATGTTTTATTTTAGTGATTTTTTTGGTAAAAGGGTATTAAAGTCGACGTATATAGAGAGTTGTCATTTTTTTACGACGAGAGATTTTGTATTAAATTGCGGTTCTTGTACGGAAATGGAGGATGAAGTTTTAAAGAATATTGATTTTCTTGTTGAAAAATTAGAAACAGACAGAGGGAAATTGTACGGATGCAGGCAGAGGCATACATCTAATGTCAGATACGGAGAAGGGGAAGAAAATTTTTTGGAAGATACTGACGGAATAGTGTTGTCAGAAAAGGGAAGTGCATGTTTTTTAAATTTTGCTGATTGTGTGCCGATAATTTTACATGATAAAAGGAATAATATAGGAAGTGTAGTGCATGCCGGGTGGAGGGGTACAGCATCGAAGATTGTACAAAGAGCGGTTATAATGATGCAAAAGAAAGGAGCAAAATCGCAAGATATAAGTTGTGCTATAGGTCCTGCTATTGGGAAATGTTGTTATAAGGTAGATAAAGATGTTTTTGATAAAATTACATACGGAATTGATAAAGCACAGATGGATAAAGAAGGTATTGTAGAGTATAATACGGAAGAAGATAAATATTTCATTGATCTGAAACAAGTAAACAGGATATTATTGGAGCAAGTATCAATCAAGAGGATAGACGTATCGGAGTATTGTACATCTTGTTTTAATGAAGTATTTTTTTCATATAGAAGAGAGAACAAGAATACTGCACGGCATAGTGCAGTGTTAAAGATAGAGGGATGAATATGTCACTGACGAGAGTAAGTTCATTTATCAGTCAAGTAATTGATAAAATTGCAAATTTTTTAATAAGAGATAATGAAATAGGGAGAGATTTCAGAAATTTTTCACAAGTGGAAATAAAAGTTATACCGCAGGAAGAATTAAGAGAACGTACATTGGCATATATTTTTTCGAGGAGAGTAAATCACAGGAGTATTTTTAGTTATATAAAAGAGAAGATGACGAGTTTAAGTATTGAGGAGGAGAAAGTTGCAGAAGCATTGGAAAATTCTTTTATTGGAGTTTTTGAAATCAATAAGCTTTTGCCTGATGGTTTTGAACTATACAGTCTTATAAACGAGAGGAATTATACGGTAAAGACAGTAGGAGCGAGAACGAATTACCGAGGAGCATATGTAGGAGCATATTTATATTGTTGTTTGTGTAAAATTGAAGAAGAATATTACGTATGTGATGCCAGAGCAATTATGGGAAGTGATAAAAGCGGAGGAGCAATTCGTTATGCTGTGACAAAGATTATAGAAAAGCCAAGTCTTGTTTTCCGTGATAATGAACGAAAGTTAGAGGAGATAAGAGAGCAAATAAATAATTTGAATAAGAAATTCCTGGAATGTTTTAATTCAAGGGAGGTTATCACGACAAACAGATATGCTGATGATTTAATTAATGCGTTTAATGATTATTGTGAAAGCGGAAATGATACAATTAAAGCCATGGTAGAGAAAGGAATAATAAAACCTGAAAAGTACAGATATTTTCCGACGCAAGATTTTCATTTTATAACAGAAAATGAGGAGAAAAAGTCAATAGCAGGTTTTTCGTCAGGTGTTGAGGAATATGATGTAGGAATAATATATATAGAACGGTACGGATTATTTGCAATACCTTTTTACGGAACTTTTTGTCAAATTTTTGAGCAGGACGAATACCAAAAGATAGAGAATTATGAGGAATGTTTAAATAATTTTTTAAATAATGATAAGATTAGGGGATGTATATTAAAATTTATTGCAGGAAAATATAAAAATTTTATGTCCAGAATAAATGAAATTTTAGGGACATCGTATACAATTAATTCTTTAACAGACACATACAAACCACAGAGCGATGATAATGAAAACATTTCAACGGCGGCGATTTTATATGCTTCAAAAGTTTTTTCGCAAATAATGCAGAGAGAGGAAGAAAGCAGCGTGACGGCTGTAAAAGCCGGAAGAAATGAGCTTTGTCCTTGCGGAAGCGGAAAGAAGTACAAGAAATGCTGCGGGAGATGAAAAATGAGTAAGAATAAGAAAATTTTTAATGATAGGATTTAAGGAGTGTTGTTTGCCGGATAAAGTAATAGACAACAGAGTATAATTATTTATAATATGTATTATATACTTTTCAAAAGGGAGATAGAGAGATGTTAAAATCGAGAGTATATTATACAAAAGAAATAAGTTCCGATAGTTTAATAAAGATATATGATGCCCTTGGAATCAAACTCAACGGCAAGGTAGCAGTAAAGATATCCACGGGAGAACCTGGAGGACATAATTTTTTACAACCGAATTTAATAAAGGGATTAGTAAAGAAAATAGGCGGAACGATAGTAGAATGTTGTACTGCATATTCCGGCAAGAGGATGGATCCGAAACTTCATTGGCAAGTAATGGAGTCACATGGATTTAAGGGTATAGCACCATGTGATATAATGGATGAAGAAGGAGAGATAAAGCTGCAGGTAAATAAAGGTTACCATTTAAGGGAGAATATAGTTGGGAAGAACATAAAGAATTATAAATCAATGTTAATACTATCACATTTTAAGGGGCATGCAATGGCAGGATTTGGAGGAGCATTGAAGAATATAAGTATAGGAATTGCGTCAGCGGCTGGTAAGACAAGCATACATACGGGAGGTAAGACGACGGATAGGACAAAACTTTTTGATAATTTTGCAAAACAAGATGATTTTTTAGAGTCGATGGCAGATGCTTGTGAGTCAGTGATAAATTATATAGGCAGAGAGAACATGGCATATATTAATATAGCCAACAGACTTTCAGTAGATTGTGATTGTGATTCTAATCCGGCAGAGCCGGAAATGGGAGATATAGGAATTTTTGGATCAACAGATCCGGTAGCAATAGATCAAGCAAGTTACGATGCGGTAATAAATTGTGATGATAAGGGTAAATATGCATTAATAGAGAGGATGAAATCCCGTAACGGTATTCATACGGTAGAAGCTGCAGAGAAATTGGGTATTGGAAGCAGATGTTATGAATTAATATATATGGAATAAAACCCGGAGGAAGTGGAAAAGGATATATAGTGAAGTATTGTATAAATTGCGGAGAGGAGCTTACACAGAGAGAATGTATAAATTACGGAATAAATGAAGGATATATTCCCTATTGTCCGAAATGTGAAGAATACAGATTTGAGAGGTTTAATACGGCAGTAAGTGCGGTGGTATATAACCCTAAAAAGACGAAAATACTATTAATCAGACAATATGGAAGATCTGTAAATATTTTGCCTGCGGGATATGTAACAAAGGGAGAAAATCTTAGGGAGGCATTGATACGGGAGTTAAAAGAGGAACTTGATATAGAAGCGGCGGAGATATATTACAATGATTCGGAATATTATAAAAAATCGGAGAGTTTAATATGTAATTTTATAGTAATAAGTACAAGTGAACGTTATGAGTTGTCAGAGGAAGTTGATTATGCGAAGTGGTATGATATAGAAACGGCGAAGGAAGTTGTATACAAAGAGTCTTTAGAGGAGAATTTATCGCTTGCTCACAAATTTTTATATTTAGCGGTAGAAAGATTAAATGGTGTAATGAAGAGATATGGTAACAAAATATGAAGACATTTTTAAAAAATGAAAAAGGTTTATAATATAAATAAAGACATTTTGAGAGGCAGAAATATGTGTGCAAAAGAAAAGACAACAGAAGAAAATTCAGTGGAAGAAAAAGCAAGAGCGTTGCATCTTGCAATTGAGAAGATAGAAAAAGACTTTGGAAAAGGTTCGATAATGAAATTAGGAGACAGGCCGTCGGTTTCGACGGAATCTATTTCTACGGGAGCATTATCGTTGGATGTAGCATTAGGAATAGGTGGTATTCCGAGGGGAAGAGTAATAGAGATATATGGTCCCGAGAGTAGTGGCAAGACGACACTTGCACAGCATATAGTTGCTGAATGCCAAAAGACAGGTGGAATAGCTGCATTTATAGATGCGGAACACGCATT
>CANQLA010000015.1 GCA_947624605.1 Candidatus Gastranaerophilales bacterium
GTTGGAATTTTCAGATAGAGTGGTTAGGACAGCTAAAGTTTTACAGATATTTTCGATGTTATCTTTATTAAGATTAAAATCTTGTTTTAAAGAATTAATGTTATCCAAAAGTTTATCGGAATTTTGAGCAATTAGATTAAGATTATTAATATTATCGTATATGATATCTGTTTTATCATTATTAATATCAAAGAGTTTTTGGATATTATTAAGATTTTCAATAAATTTATCGGAATTGGAAGCAATAGTATTTAAAATATTCAAATAGTTATCCGGAGATTTATCCTTATTAAGATTAAAATCTTCTTGCAGAGCATTCAAATATTTTATAATTTTATCGGAATTTGCTGCAAGAACATTTAAAATGGAAGAATTTTGATAAATGGCATTTATTTTATCGGAATTTGAGTTCAAAACTTTTTGTAAAGAATTTAAGCTTTCGGCAAACTTATCGGAATTGCTTGCTAAATTATTTAACATAGCAAGATTTTCATAAATAATATCAGTTTTCTCGGAATTAAGATTAAAATCTTGTTTTAAGGAATTAATATTTTCTTGGATTTGGTTGGAATTTTCAGATAGAGTGGTTAGGACAGCTAAAGTTTTACAGATATTTTCGATGTTATCTTTATTAAGATTAATATTATCTTTTATAGAATTAATATTTTTAGACAATTTATCAGAATTATCTGCAATAGAGCTAATAATTTCCGAATTTTTATAAAGGGCATTTATTTTGTCAATATTGAGGTCGAAATCTTTATGAAAGAGGTTTATTTTTTCGGTAATTTTATCGGAATTATCGGATAAATTATTTAAAACAGCTAAAGTTTTATGTATATTTTCTATATTATCTTTATTAAGATTAAAATCTTGTTTTAAGGAATTGATGTTGTCCAAAAGTTTATCGGAATTTTGAGCGATAGAATTGAGCATATTGAGGTTATCGTAAATAATATCGATTTTATCAAAATTTTCTTTTAAATCATCGGAAATTTTTGATGAAATATTGAATTGACTTTGATTATCAGAAAAATACGTACCGATATGTTCGGACAGGTTCTCAATATTTTCTTTGGAATTAAAAATAGTAAGGATGGCATTTTTAATTTGATTACTGATATTTTCTTTAATATTGTTTAATTCATTTTTTAAGAAGTCAACGGTTTGTTTGTTATCTTTATCAAGAGAATTGAGGGAAATTTTTTTTAATTCATTAACTTCATTAATAATTTTATCAGTATTATTAATTGTATTATTTTCAATTGAATTAATACTTTCAGATAATTTTTGAGAAGTTGTTTTTAATTGATTAATGTCATTAATAATTTCGGAGATGATATTTTCGGAAGGGTTATCAAGACTTTCGTTCAGAAGAGTCATACGATTGCGAATTTCTCTGATAACGATTTCTACAGTATCATTCAAATCAAAGAAATCATCATTAATGCCTACTTCAAGTTCATTTTGGAAAAAAGCCAAATCTTTTTTAAATTTTAATAGAGGGCTATTTTCCGAATAATCAAGTGAGTTAGATTGATTATTTTGAAATAATATTTTTTCTTCTTCTTCTTGCAGTTGTTGAACATTTTCCTCTAATTCTTTAATATAACCTAAAAGTTTTTCTGCTTTAGCGGAAGAAGATAAATTATCAACAGAATTAAGCATATTGATAGCAGAAGAAGCTAAATTTCCGATAGATTTTTTTAATGATTCTTTTTGAATTTCAAAATTGATATTTTTATTTGATTTATTTTTGGCTATACCTTCTTCAACAGAAGCATTAATAAGAATTTGGATATCATTTTTGATTTCTTCTGCAACGGATTTATCAGCAATTAATTGATCGATTTTATTGTTAATTTTTTGTATAATAATTTCTGTAATATTACTCATAATAACTATTCAAACAAAATACTCTTAAAATATTGTATCAAACTCTTTATGAAGGTGCATTTTTTTTAAAAATTCATTGATATAAAAATAAAAATTTGGCTAACGAGCTTATTATAGTTGATTTTTTAGGTTTTAAAAAATATTACAATAATTTACAAATCAACCCAATTGAGAAATAAAAGATTTAATAGCAGCCAAATCTTTTTTTGTAAGCCACCTTGGAGAATTAAATTCTTCGGAGTGATTTCTTAAAAGGTAAGACGGGTGAAAAATAACCGTAGCAGGGATTTTATTAAACAAAATATATTTGTTACCTCTTATTTGAGAGATTTTGAAGCCTTTACCGAGGAAAGATGAAACAGCGGTAGAGCCACACAAAACAATAAGTTTAGGTCTGACAATATTAATTTGAGCTTCCAAATATTGAGAGCAAGCTTCTTTTTCCTGAGTCAGAGGTTCTCTGTTTTGAGGAGGTCTGCATTTTATAGTGTTACAAATATATAAGTCATTTTCTCTGGAAATTCCGGCATCTTGAATCATTTGAGACAAGAGCTTGCCGGCTTTTCCGACGAAAGGAATTCCGGAAGCATCTTCATCAGTGCCCGGAGCTTCCCCAATAAGCATAACGGGAGCATTTGCTTTTCCGTCGGAAAAAACAATGTTAGTTCTATTTTCCCACAGAGGACAGTTTTTGCACTGAGAACATACATTTTTTATTTCGAGAAGTGATTGTTCTTTTAGTTCAAGTGAAAATTCTTTTTCGTTAAAATCCAAATATTTCATAAATAATAAACTAACATTTGAAAAAATAAAGTCAATAGAATTAGTTATTAAAAAGTTAAAAATTTGCAAATAAAAAATAAATAGTGTATAATTTA
This sequence comes from Candidatus Gastranaerophilales bacterium, assembly GCA_947624605.1. Classification (GTDB taxonomy): domain Bacteria; phylum Cyanobacteriota; class Vampirovibrionia; order Gastranaerophilales; family Gastranaerophilaceae; genus RUG841. The sequence goes on from CANQLA010000015.1 coordinate 2,775, forward strand.
CACGAGCAAAATATAAAAGGAAGAGAAATTGAAAACCGTTTTTGATACAACAGAGATACGACGTGGCATTCATTAGTTGAATGCGGTATTGATTTGTTGTTTGTTATGGAAAAATCCAAACTTTTAAACGGAGAAGTTAATCCCATTCAACAATAGAGAAGGGGAATTTTACGAACACGAAAAAAAGGAAATAAAGATGAATATAAGAGGCAGAGATTTTATAAATCTTGAAGATTATACGATAGAAGAATTGGAAGGAATAATAGATTTAGCGGTTGAATTAAAAGCGAAAATAAAGAGAGGAGAGCAGTTAGATATATGTAGAAATAAAACTCTGCTGATGTACTTTGAGAAACCGTCGTTAAGAACGAGGTTAAGTTTTGAAACAGGGATAAATAAACTTGGGGGAAGAGCATTATTCATAACGAAAGGGGAAATAGATCCCGGTAAAAGGGAAAGTATAGAAGATACAGCGAGAGTAATGTCAAAATTTGTAGACGGATTGTGTATAAGGACATTTGCACATGAAGATGTGGAGAGATATGCGAAGTGGTCAAATGTACCGGTAATAAATGCATTAACGGACAAATCGCATCCTTGTCAGATAATGGCAGACATATTAACGATAAAGGAATATTTTAAAGACATAAAAAAAATAAAGCTTGCATACATAGGAGATGGAAATAATGTAATGTACAGTTTGCTTGTAGGATGTTCGATGTTTGGAATCAACATGTCCGTAGCGACGCCTAAGGGATACGAAGCACCGAAAGAAGGGTTAGAATTAGCAAATAGAAATTGCGAAAAAAGCGGATCAACGGTTGAAGTATATACGGAAGCAAAAGAAGCGGTAAAAGGAGCGAATGTAATATACACAGACACATGGACGAGTATGGGTCAAGAAGCGGAAGCGAATATAAGAAGAATAGTTTTCAAGAATTATCAAGTCAATGATGAAATAACGGCATTAGCTGATAAGAACCACATAGTAATGCACTGTTTACCGGCACATAAGGGAGAAGAAATAGATGCAGAAACATTTGAGAGGTATACAGAGCCGTTGTTCAATCAGGCAGAAAACCGAAGATATGTGCAAATGGCAATAATGGCTGCGATTATGTAAATAATAAAGGATTATATAAAAGAAAAGAGGAGAATAAAATGAAAGAAAAAGTTGTTTTAGCGTATTCAGGCGGTCTTGATACAACAGTAATCATACCGTGGTTAAAAGAGAATTATGATTATGAAGTAATAGCGGTATGTGTAGATGTAGGGCAGGGGAAAGAAACAGACGGACTGGAAGAGAAAGCAAAAAAAACAGGGGCAAGCAAATATTATCTGGTAGATTGCAAAGAAGAATTTGTAAAAGAGTGTATATTTCCTATGATAAAAGCAGGAGCTGTATACGAAGGCAAGTATCTTTTAGGAACATCAATAGCAAGACCGATAATAACAGAAAAATTAGTAGAAATTGCAATAAAAGAGGGAGCAGTTGCGATATGTCATGGAGCAACAGGGAAAGGGAATGATCAGGTAAGATTTGAGCTTACGGTAAAAGCATTGGCACCGGAACTTAAAATTATAGCCCCATGGAGAATATGGGACATAAAATCAAGGGAAGATGAAGTAGAATATCTTGAAAAGAGAGGAATAGAAGTTCCGATGAAAAAGGGAGACACCTATTCAAGAGACAGAAATCTGTGGCACATCAGTCATGAAGGTTTAGAACTTGAAGATCCTTCAAAAGAGCCGAGATATGACTTTTTGCTGCACATGTCGGTTACCCCGGAAAAAGCGCCTGATAAAGCGGAATATGTAGAAATAGAATTTGAAAAAGGTGAGCCGGTAAAATTAAACGGAGAAAATATTTCAGCGGCAAAGATAGTAGAAAAACTCAATGAAATTGGAGGAAGAAATGCCATAGGAACAATTGATATGGTAGAAAACAGAGTTGTAGGAATGAAATCGAGAGGAGTATATGAAACACCGGGAGGAACAATTTTATATGCAGCGCACAAAGAGCTTGAATATTTATGTTTAGATAAAGAAACACAATCTTTTAAGAGCATAGTAGCGAATAAATTTGCGGAAGCGGTATATGCAGGGCAGTGGTATACACCGCTTAGAGAAGCGCTTTCAGCATTTGTTGATTCAACGCAAAAGACAGTTAGCGGAACGGTAAAATTAAAATTATATAAAGGTAATATAATTCCGGCAGGAGCAAAGTCAAAGTATTCCTTGTACAATGAAAGTTTAGCAAGTTTTACGACAGGAGAATTGTATAATCATAAAGATGCAGAAGGATTTATAAATTTATTTGGATTACCGTTAAAAGTAAATGCGCTTGTAAAAAAAATGAATAGTGTAAAAGAAGAGGAAAAATAGATGAAACAGCTCTGGGGGTCAAGATTTTCTAAAGAATTAAGCGAAACAGCGAATAATTTTAATTCATCGTTAAGATTTGATAAAAGACTGAGCAAATATGACATAGAAGGAAGCATAGCTCATGCGGAAATGCTATCGTTGCAGGGCATTATAACTGAAGAAGAAAAAACCCTTATAATAAAAGGACTGAAAGAAATTATAGAAGATATAAAAGGAGGAAAGATAAATTTTGAATGTGATTTAGAGGACATTCACACTTTAGTGGAGAAGATATTAACGGAAAAAATCGGAGATACAGGCAAGAAACTACATACAGCAAGAAGCAGAAACGATCAAGTAGCAGTTGATATAAGGATGTATGTAAAGGAGGAAATTCAAGAAATAAAGAGAGAATTGATAGAATTAATCAAGGTACTGTTGTCAATAGCGAAAGAGCACAAAGATACAATCATGCCCGGATATACACATTTGCAGAGGGCGCAGCCAATAACATTTGCACATCACATAGGTGCATATATAGAAATGTTCAAGAGGGATACAGAAAGGATAAAAGATACATATAAGAGAGTAAACATATTGCCGCTTGGAGCAGGAGCACTTGCGACGAGTCCGTATAATATAGACAGATATAAAACAGCGGAGATATTAGGATTTGACGATATATGCTTAAACAGTATAGATGCGGTATCAGACAGAGATTTTGTAATAGAAACGATATCTGATTTATCAATGATAATGATGCATACAAGCAGATTTTGCGAAGAGATAATACTATGGTCAAGCCGGGAATACCAATTTATAAAAATAGATGACGGATATTCTACAGGGAGCAGTCTAATGCCGCAAAAGAAGAATCCGGATATTGCGGAATTAATAAGAGGGAAAACAGGGAGAGTATATGGAGCATTGGTATCAATTTTAACGACGATGAAATCGTTGCCTCTTGCATATAATAAAGATATGCAAGAGGACAAAGAGCCTTTGTTTGATGCGATAGATACGGTAAAGGATAGTCTGTTTATTATACCGGAGATAATAAAAACGATGGAAGTCAATAAAGAAAAAATGATAAATGCGTGCAGAGAAGGATTTTTAAATGCAACAGATGCAGCGGATTATTTGGTAAAAAAAGGAGTTCCATTCAGAGATGCGCACAAAGATGCTGGCAGAGCGGTAAAGTATTGTATTGAAAACGAAAAGACTTTAGATACAATGGAAATATCGGAGTATAAAAAAATCAATAAACTATTTGAAGAAGATATATATAAATATATAGACATAAAGAAATCTGTAGAATCGAGGAGAGTAATAGGCGGGCCGTCAAAAGAAGCAGTAGAAAAAGTTCTAAAGATAAATGAAAAATGGGTAAAAGAAAATGAATAAAAAAATAAAAGCGGCAATTATAGGTGCAACCGGATATGTAGGACAGGAATTATTCAGAATTTTATATTCGCACGAATTAGTTGAGGTAAAATATGTAACATCAGTAAGTTATACAGGCGAGAAATATGCTGATGTATACAAAAATTTTAACGAAAAAACAGATTTAATATGTACAGAGGGAGACATAGAAAAAATAGCGGAAGAATGTGATGTAATGTTTATAGCCCTTCCTCATGGAATAGCATCAAAAACGGTAAATATTAGAATCCTTGAAAAATGTAAAGTTATAGATATAGGAGCAGATTTCAGGATAAAAGACAAAACAATTTATGAAAACTGGTACGGAGTAAAGCATTTAGGGGAGGAAATATTAAAAGAAGCAGTATACGGGTTAAGTGAAATTCATGGAGAGGAAATAAGAAAAGCAAGATTGGTAGCAAATCCCGGATGTTATACGACATGCAGTATTTTAAGTTTATATCCATTAGTAAAAGAAAATCTGATAGAAAGAGATTCAATAATAATTGATGCGAAATCAGGAGTAAGCGGAGCCGGCAGGAAACCGGATACGGGAACGATGTATTGTGAATGCAATGAATCTGTAAAAGCATATAAAGTATGTACACATAGACATACTCCGGAGATAGAACAGGAATTATCAAATGCAGCCGGAGAAGAAATAAAACTGATATTCACACCGCATTTAGTACCGATGAATAGGGGAATAATAGCAACGTGTTATGCAAAAATAAAGGGAAATAGTGATTATGAAACGGTAAAAAGAGCATATGAGAAATATTATAAAGATAAAAGATACATAAGATTGTTAAAAGAAGGTAAATTTCCGGAAACAAATATGGTAAAAGGCTCGAACTATGTAGATATAGGAATTGGAATAGACAAAAGGACAAACAGAATAATAGTAATAGGAGCAATAGACAATCTTGTAAAAGGGGCGGCAGGACAAGCTGTTCAGAATATGAACATAATGTTTGGACTGGAAGAGAGTACAGCAATAGATATACCGGGAATATTTCCGATATAGGAGATGGGAAAATGAAAATAACAAAAGAAGGAATAACGGCGCCGAAAGGCTATAAAGCAGCAGGAGAGCATATAGGAATAAAGAGAATAAAAAAAGATTTAGGGATAATATATAGTGAAAAACCGGCGATATGCAGTGCAGTATTTACGAAGAACATAGTAAAAGCAGCACCGTTGGTGCTTGCACAAAAAGTTTTAAAAGAGAACAGATATATTTCAGCGATAGCGGTAAACAGCGGTAATGCAAATGCGTGTACAGGTGAACAGGGGTATAGAGATGCGGTTGAAACGAGTAAAATTCTTGCAGAGAGTTTAAACCTAAAAGAAAATGAAGTTTTAGTATCCTCGACGGGAGTAATAGGGAAACTGTTAGATACAAAGATACTAACGGAAGGAATAAAATTAGTAAGTAAGAAATTATCATCATCGCAGGACTCAGCGAGAGATTGTGCAGAAGCGATAATGACGACGGATACATTTGTTAAACAAATTACGGTAGAGATAGAAATAAGCGGAACACCCGTAAAAATTTCCGGAATAGCAAAAGGTTCAGGAATGATACATCCTAATATGGCGACAATGTTAGGTTTTTTAACGACAGACGTATTAATAACGCAAGAGATGTTGGATAAAGCATTCAAAAGCCGAATAGATGAATCATTTAATATGATAACAGTTGATGGAGAAACAAGCACAAACGATACATGTCTTATTCTTGCGAACGGAATGGCAGGTAATAAATTAATAGAAAAAGAAGATGAAAATTATGAAGAATTTGAGCGAGCTGTTGATTATATAGTAAAATTTCTTGCGAAACAAATAGTAAAAGACGGAGAAGGTGCAACGAAGTTTTTGGAAGTTAAAGTAAAAGGAGCAATAACGAGAGAAAAAGCCAAAATTCTATGCAAAGCAGTATTAAATTCACAATTAGTAAAGACGGCATTTTTTGGAAAAGATGCAAATTGGGGAAGAATATTATCTGCAATGGGAGCAAGCGGAGTAGAATTTAATCCGGAGAAAGTTAAAATTTCATTTAGAAACAAAATCGGGGAAATAGACTTGTTTGAGGAAGGGAAACCAAACAACTTTGATGAAGAATTTGCATTAAAGATATTAGAAGAGAGAGAAATACAAATAAGTATTGAGCTTCAGGAAGGAGAAGAAGAGATAATAGGCTGGGGATGCGACTTAAGTTATGAATACGTAAAGATTAATGCGGAGTATAGGACATAATGGAGATAGAAAAATACATAAAAAAGGCAGAAACACTTGTGGAAGCAATGCCGTATATAAATCGTTTTAACGGAGAGACGGTAGTTATAAAATACGGTGGAAGTGCAATGACTGATGAAAAAATAAAAGACTCTGTAATCGGAGACATTGCATATTTAAAAGCAGTAGGAATAAATCCCGTTGTAGTACATGGAGGAGGGCCTGCGATAAATGAAGCATTAAAAACAGCAGGTGTAGAAACACAATTTAAAAACGGACTTCGTATTACAGATGAGAAAACGATAGAAACAGTTGAAGAGGTATTATCCGGAAAAGTAAATAAAACAATAGTTTCAGATTTTCAAAAACGCGAAACAAAGGCGGTAGGAATATCCGGAAAAGACGGATTACTGATAGAAGCATTAAAAAGTCCGGATGATATAGGATATGTAGGAGAAATATTCAGAGTAAATCCGAAAGTTATTGAAACGCTAATAAAAGCATCATTTTTACCGGTAATATCGCCAATAGGAACTGATAAAGACGGAGAGACATATAATATTAATGCAGATCATGCAGCAGTAGAAATAGCAATAGCATTAAAAGCGAATAAATTAGTATTTTTAACGGATATAGACGGAGTAAGAGCGAATGAAAACGATGCGGAGAGTTTAATATCAACAATAAAACCATCGGATATTGAAACGATGATAAAGAAAAAAGCGATAACAGGAGGTATGATACCGAAAGTAAAATCCTGTGTAAGAGCGATAAAATCAGGAGTCAAATCAGTGCATATAATTAACGGAAAGATAAAACACTCTCTTTTACTTGAAATATATACAAAAGACGGAATAGGAACGGTAATTGAGGAATAAAAAATGGAAGACACACAAACACTAAGTGATAAATACATTATGCAAACATACAATCGATTTAAGATATCGGTTGAAAGAGGAGAAGGAGTAAATTTGTATGATGAAAGCGGAAAAAAATATCTTGACTTTACGGCAGGAATAGCGGTAAATTCGCTTGGATACGGAGATGAGGACTGTATAAATGCAGCAATAGAGCAGTTAAAAAAATATAATCACTGTTCAAACTTATATTACAGCAGACCACAGGCGGAAGTTGCGGAGATACTGGTTAAAAATAGCTGTTTTGAAAAAATATTTTTTTGTAACAGTGGAGCGGAAGCTGTAGAAACAATGATAAAAATATCGAGAAAATACGGGAAAACGAAAGGTAATAACTGTTCAAAAATAATTACAATGAAGAACTCATTTCACGGAAGGACGACAGGAGCAATAACAGCGACGGGTCAAATAAAATATCAAAAAGCATTTACACCGCTTTTACCGGATATAGAATATGGAGAATTCAACAATATAGAAAGTGTAAAAGAATTAGCAGACGATAGGACATGTGGAATAATAGTAGAACCGATACAAGGAGAAGGAGGATTATATCCGGCAGAGAGAGATTTTTTGGAAGGATTAAGACGATTAAGCAGTGAACGCAATATTCTGCTTTGTTTTGATGAAGTGCAATGCGGAATAGGGAGAACGGGAAGCCTTTTTGCATTTGAAACATACGGAGTAGAACCGGATATGGCAGCAATGGCAAAAGGTTTAGCAAACGGGCTTCCGATAGGAGCTTGTGCAGCGAGAGGAAAAGCTGCGACGATTCTTAGTCCCGGAGATCATGCATCGACATTTGGAGGCAATCCTGTATCATGTTCTTGTGCAAAGGTAGTTTTGAAAAAATTAACGGAAAGTAATATACTAAAACAAGTTCAAAGAACAGGCGAATATTTAAAATCCAAACTTGAAAGGCTAAAGGAAAAATATCCTGTAATCAAAGATATCAGAGGCAAAGGACTTATGGTAGGAATGGAATTAAATATTGAAGCAAAGGAAATAATGTTGAAGTGTATTGAGAAAGGGCTTTTAGTGATAGGAGCCGGAGCGAAGGTAATAAGATTTGTACCGCCGCTGATAATAGAAGAAAAAGACATTGATGAAGCGGTAAATATTATAGATATAGTTTTAGGAGAATCATAAGTAAATGAGTAAAGCGAATATTTTATTTGATGACGGAACGATATATGAAGCCGAAGCAAATTTAAGCGGCAAAACAGTTATTGGAGAAATAGTATTTAACACTTCAATGACAGGCTATCAAGAAATTTTAACGGATCCGTCATACGCATCTCAAATAGTAATTATGACATACCCGTTAATAGGGAATTACGGAGTAAGAGATGAATATACGGAATCAAATAAAATACAAGCATCAGCGTTTATAATAAGAGAGAATGCTGAAACACATATAGAAGGAATAAAATCACTTTCAGACTATCTGGCAGAAAATGAAATTTTATGTATAAACAATATAGATACGAGGAAATTAACGAAAATAATACGTTCAAGCGGAAGCAGGAACTGCCTGATAACAACGGAAGGAATAAAAGAAAACCATAAAAAAATGTTAAAAGAATACGAATTTCCAAAAGATATAGTAGCACAGGTATCAGAGAAGAAAACGGAGACAATAAAAACAACGAAAAAAAGAAATACAGATTTTGCGATAATAGATTATGGAGTAAAAAAAGGAATTGTAAATCAGTTATTGAATGCCGGAGCAGATGTAACCATATATCCGTATAATATTGATGCAGAAACGATATTAAAGAAAGGACATAAAGCGGTAATGTTATCGAACGGCCCCGGAGATCCGAAAGATGTAAATATAGAAACAGTAAAAAAGCTGCTTGGAAAGATACCGATATATGGAATATGTTTAGGGCATCAAATATCGGCATTAGCATTAGGAGGAGACACATACAAACTAAAATTCGGGCATAGAGGAGCAAATCACCCTGTAATAGATACAAGAAGCGGAAAAGTAATAATTACATCCCAAAATCATGGATATGCAGTAGATGAAGGTACATTACCAAAAGAGTGTAAAATCACGTATAAAAACATAAATGACGGAACGGTAGAAGGATTTTGTCATAGGGAGATACCGTTAGAATGTGTACAATTCCATCCGGAAGGAGGGCCGGGGCCGGAAGATGCCGGAGAGATATTTGCTAAATGGGTCAAATCTGTAAGTAAGGAGACAGAAGATGCCTAAAGATAAAACAATAAAAAAAGTTATAGTAATAGGTTCAGGGCCGATAATAATCGGGCAAGCAGCAGAATTTGACTATGCAGGGACGCAGGCATGTAAATCATTGAGAGAAGAAGGTATACAAGTAGTATTGTTAAACAGTAATCCTGCGACAATAATGACAGATGATGATATAGCGGACAGAGTATACATACAGCCGTTGAATCTGGAAGCATTGGAATACATTATAAAAAGAGAGCGGCCTGATGGGATATTAGCTGCAATCGGAGGGCAAACGGGATTAAATCTTGTAACGGAAGCATATAAAAAAGGAATTTTAGAAAAATATAAAGTAAAAATTTTAGGAACAACAATAGACGCAATACAAAAAGCGGAGGATAGAGAGAGTTTTAAAAATTTAATGATAGAAATCGGAGAACCGATAGCGAAGAGTGAAATAATAGAAGATATAGAAAGTGCAGTGAAATTTGCTGAAGATGCGGGATATCCGATTGTAATAAGACCGGCATATACTCTTGCAGGTACAGGAGGAGGAATTGTGCATAATGAAAGTGAATTAAGAGAAATAATGTATCAAGGTCTTACAGCGAGTCCGATAGGACAAGTACTTGCGGAAGAATCGGTAGCAGGGTGGAAAGAAATAGAATACGAAGTTATGCGTGATTCAAATGATACGGCAATAACGATATGTAATATGGAAAATATAGATCCTGTAGGAATACATACGGGTGACAGTATAGTTGTAGCACCGTCACAAACACTTTCGGATAAAGATTATCAAAAGTTAAGAAAGGCATCGTTAAAAATTATAAAGGCATTAAAGATAGAAGGCGGATGTAATGTCCAATTTGCATTCAATCCTGAAAACGGAGAATATGTAGTTATAGAAGTAAATCCGAGAGTAAGTCGTTCATCGGCACTTGCGTCAAAAGCGGCAGGATATCCTATAGCAAAAGTAACGGCAAAAATAGCAATAGGAATGCACCTTCATGAAATTATAAATTATGTTACAGGGAAAACAATGGCATCTTTTGAGCCTTCACTTGATTATGTAGTGGTAAAAATTCCAAAATGGCCATTTGATAAATTCGGATATGCAAATAGAAATCTTGGAACCCAAATGAAGGCAACGGGAGAAGTAATGGCGATAGACAGGACATTTGAAAGTGCATTTTTAAAAGCATTAATTTGTCTTGAAGGAACGGTAATAGGATATAGAAGCAAGAAGCATGAACATTTATCACAGCAGGAATTAATAGAAAAACTCAGCAAACCTGATGATGAAAGGATTTATGCGATATCATCAGCCTTAAGGCGAAACATGACGGTAGAAGAACTTCATAAAATTACAAAAATAGATAAATGGTTTTTATATAAATTTGAAAATATAATTAATACGGAAAGGCAGCTTAAAACGGAAGAATTCACGGTAGAAATGCTAAAAAAAGCTGAAAGCATGGGATTTACGGATGATGAAATCTGTTCACTATCCGGTAAGCCGAAATTTTTTATAGATACACTAAGGAGAGCACACGGAATATATCCGGTTCACAAGATGGTAGATACATGTGCAGCAGAATTTGAAGCGCAAACGCCGTATTATTATTCGACATATGAAGAGGAAGATGAAAACATTATAACGGATAATGAAAAAGTAATAGTAATAGGCTCAGGGCCGATAAGAATAGGACAAGGAATAGAATTTGATTATTGTTCAGTGCATGCAATACAAGGAATAAAAGACAACGGATATGAATCCATAATTATCAATAATAATCCGGAAACCGTAAGTACGGACTTTGATATTGCAGATAAACTGTATTTTGAACCTCTTTTTATAGAAGATGTAAGTAATGTAATAAGACAGGAGCTGCCAAAAGGGGTAATACTTCAATTTGGAGGTCAAACAGCCTTAAATCTTGCGCCCAAACTTTTAAAACGAGGTGTTCAAATTTTAGGAACCTCAGTAGAATCAATCAATGTTGCGGAAGATAGAAAAAGATTTGAAATGCTGTTAAAAGAATTAAAAATAAAACAGCCGAAAAGCATGGCTGTAACAAAAACGGAAGAAGCATTAAAAGCCGCATCAAAAATCGGATATCCGGTATTGTTAAGACCGTCGTACGTAACGGGAGGTCGTGCTATGAAGGTAGTATATAATGATAAAGAATTAATTACTTATATGAGAGAAGCAGTGCAAATTTCTCCGGAATATCCTGTTGCAGTTGACCAATATATTGAAGGTAAAGAGTTTGAAGTTGATATGGTATGTGACAAAACAGATATATTAATTCCCGGGATAACGGAACATATAGAAAAAGCGGGAGTTCATTCAGGAGACAGTTTTTGCGTATATCCACACCAAACACTTTCTGAAACTGTGGTTAATAAAGCATTAAAATTTTCGGAAAAGATTGCAAAAGCGTTGCAGGTAATAGGATTAATGAATATTCAGTTTATAGCAAAAGATGATGATGTATATGTAATAGAAGTAAATCCGAGAGCATCAAGAACTGTTCCGATAATGAGTAAAGTTACAAAAGTACCAATGGTAAAACTTGCAGTTAATATAATGTTTTCAAAGAGTTTAAAATCATACAATTATGGAGTTGGTCTTTTGCCTAAGACAAATCTTGTTGCAGTAAAAGCTCCCGTATTTTCTTTTCAAAAGCTGCCTGATGTTGATATTGCATTAAATGCGGAAATGAAATCCACAGGTGAGGTTTTAGGAATTGACAACTGTTATGAAAAAGCCTTAATAAAGGCATTTATGGCTTCAGGAATCAGTTTCCGTGACAAAAATAATGTTCTTGTATCCGTTTGTCAAAAAGATTTTAAAAAGAGCATCTCTATTCTTAAAAAAATGCAGGAATTAGGATTTACAATCAGTGCGGATATTAATGATAAACAATTATTTGAAAAGCAAGGATTAAAAATTATTAGTATAGATAAATCAAATTTAAAAAATATATCGGAAAAATTTAAATCAGGTGAAATAAATATAATTTTTAATCTTCCTGAAAAAGACGGATTTCCAACATCTCCTGATTTTGGTCTGCGTGAATTGTCAGTAAGATACAGAATACCGTGTTTTACATGTATAGATACAATAAATGCATTTCTGCAGGCATGGGAGTATAAAAAGGAAAACCCCCTGTTAGAATATAAAACAATAGAAGAATATATGAATTAATGTTTAAATAAAGAACTGCTTTTATTATAAGAGCAGTTTTTTAAAAATATTAAGGTTTTAATCTGTCCATAAGTCTTGGAAATGGAATAGTTTCTCTAACATGTGAAAGCCCGCAAAGCCAAGCAACAGTTCTTTCTATACCAAGGCCAAATCCTGCATGAGGAACAGAACCGTATTTTCTTAAATCAAGATACCAGTCAAAAGTTTGTTCACTTAAACCTTGTTCATTAATTTTAGCTTTTAATTTGTTAATATCTTCTTCACGCTGACCGCCGCCTATAATTTCACCGTAACCTTCAGGTGCAATCATATCGACACAAGCTGCTTTATTACCTTCAGCTTGTTTAAAATAAAAAGCTTTTACATTCATGGGATAATGGTGAATCATAACAGGTTTATCAAATTCTTCCGAAATTAAAGTTTCTTCATCTCCGCCGAAATCTTCTCCCCAAGGGGTGTTATTTCCCTTTTTATGAAGAATTTCAATTGCTTCATCATAAGAAATTCTCGGGAAAGGACGTTTAATATTTTCTAATTTAGAAATATCTCTTTCTAATATTTCCAACTCATTTCGGCAATTTTGTACAACTTGTTGAACAATATATTCTACAAATTCTTCAGCTAAATCCATATCTTCGAATATATCCATAAAAGCAACTTCCGGCTCAACCATCCAAAATTCCGTTAAATGACGGCGTGTTTTAGATTTTTCTGCTCTAAAAGCAGGGCCGAAACAATACGCTTTTCCGATAGCAGCACAAGCAGCTTCCATATATAATTGACCGCTTTGAGAAAGATAAGCCTTTTGATCAAAATAATCAGTTTCAAATAACGTTGTTGAACCTTCACAAGCATTAGGTGTAAATATTGGTGCATCCACAAGTGTAAAACCGTTATTATCAAAAAAATCTCTTATGGACTTTATAATTCTGTGTCTTATTCTTAATATCGACTTTTGTTTTAATGAACGAAGCCATAAATGACGATGTTCCATTAAAAAATGAGGCCCGTGTTCTTTAGGAGTAATCGGATAATCTTCAGAACAGCAAATTAGTTTAACATCTGCCGCATCAATTTCAAAACCGATTTTAGAACGGTCAGTTTTTTTGACTGTTCCTGTGACTTCTATGGAAGATTCTTGAGTAATTTTGTCTGCAAGTTCAAAAACTTCAGGAGAAACATTACCTTTGAATACTATAGCTTGAATTTCAGCTGTACCGTCTCTCAATTGAAGGAAATGTAATTTACCGCTTGAACGTTTGTTATAAAGCCATGCTTGCAGGGTAACCTGTTGATTTTCATAATTTTTTATATCATTTATCCAGATTTTCTTCATATAATTTATCCTAATTGATTACGTTCCTACACGAAACTATTATACTATATTAAATGATATATTTTTTTTTATTAATTTATGTAAATTACTAATTTTCTAAATTATTATTTCTAATGTTTCTTAATTGATTGAATTTATCAATCATCTCTGATAAATTATATGAAACTAAATGTTCTAAACCAAAGTCAGATACACTTAAAAGGTAATTTTTATCTTGTTCATAACCCCACAATGCTGCAATTGCAAGAATATTGTTGTTTCTTGCAGCTATCATGTCAGATACTGTATCTCCAATAAAAACACTGTCTTTGGGAGAAAAGTAATCTTTATTTATAAGCATTTCAAGAATTTTTTCTTTATTTGTCATATTTGAAAAAGTATCTATAGTAATAATTTCTTCAAAATAACTTTCAATTCCAATCTGTTTTAAAATTCTATTTGTCGGTATAGAAGGTTTGTTGGTTAAAATAAAGATTTTTTTATTTTTTTCTTTCAATTCTTGTAAAAATTCATATACACCATCATACAAAAAACAAGAATATTGAGGTATGTAATCATATATTTTTCTATATGTTTTTTGAATGTTTTCAATTTTAGAAAACTCAGATTGGTTTAAACAATTTTTTAAAATTTCATTAAAGGATTTTCCAATATTATATTTTATAAAGTTTTCATTTATATGACTTATGTTATTGATATGACAAGCTTTTTTTACGGCAGAGGTAATATCTTTCGCACTATCAATAATAGTTCCGTCTAAATCAAAGATGTAATTTTTAATTATTGATACAATTTGCCTCATATAAGATACATTTTATGGAATAAATAATACATGTAGTCCTATTATTGACGTTGAAAAATTTTTGTCAAGTATACAAAATATAAAAATGAATTTGGTTAAAAAATTTGGAAAAAAAATCAAATTATTGAGATTTAAAAAAGATATTTCACAGGAACAATTATCGGAATTATCGGGAATATCACGTTCCGTTATGGGTAAGATAGAACGTGGAGAAATAGCAACGACGATAGTTTCTGCACAGAAAATAGCAATAGCGTTAAATGTTGATATTAGGACATTATTTGATTTTTCTGATTTGGAATAAACAGATGAGAGCTGAATAATGTAACAAGATTAAAATATTTTATTTGGAATTTTTTTATTTTTATGTAAAAATTTTTGTAGTGGAGACGCTAAGAATAATATAATTAGTAAAAAATAAAAGGAATACAAAAATGCCAAGACAAGTTCCATTAGAGAAAATCAGAAACTTCGGTATAGCAGCGCACATTGATGCGGGAAAAACGACAACTACCGAACGAATATTGTTTTACACAGGTAAGACACACAAAATCGGAGAAGTACATGACGGAGCAGCCGTAACAGACTTCATGGATCAAGAAAGAGAAAGAGGTATAACAATTCAATCAGCAGCAGTAACTGCACAGTGGAAAGGACACCAGGTTAATATAATAGATACACCGGGTCACGTTGACTTTACGGTAGAAGTAGAGCGTTCGCTCCGTGTATTGGATGGAGTAGTTGCGGTTTTTTGTGCGGTAGGCGGAGTTCAATCACAATCTGAAACCGTTTGGAGACAAGCAAACCGTTACGAAGTACCGAGAATGGTATTTGTAAACAAAATGGACAGAACGGGAGCAGATTTTTATAGAGTAGTTGAACAAATAAAAAATCGTTTAGGAGCAAATGCTGTTCCAATACAAATTCCTATAGGCTCGGAAGATAAATTCACAGGTCTTGTAGACTTGATGAAGATGAGAGCGGAAATATACACAAATGATTTAGGAACAGATATTAAAGATGAAGACATACCTTCAGATTTGCTTGAAAAGGCAAAACAGTACAGAGCTGATATGATAGAAAAAATTTCAGAAACAGATGATGATTTGATGATGAAATTTTTGGAAGGAGAAGAACCGACAGTTGAGGAACTCAAAGCAGCATTAAGGAAAGCTGTATGCAACAACCAGATAGTACCTGTTACTTGCGGAACGGCATTTAAGAACAAAGGAGTTCAGTTAATGCTTGATGCGGTAATAGATTATATGCCCTCACCGGTTGATGTAAAAGCTATTGAAGGAGAACTCGAAGACGGAACAAAAGTTGAAAGACATTCTTCTGATGATGAACCATTTTCAGCTTTGGCATTTAAAGTTATGACAGATCCTTTTGTAGGTCGTTTAACATTCTTGCGTGTTTATTCCGGAAAATTAACTTCAGGTTCATACGTTTTAAATGCAACAAACGGTAAAAAAGAACGTATTTCACGACTTGTACAAATGTATGCGGATCAGAGAAATGAAATCCAAGAAGTATTTGCAGGAGACATTTGTGCTGCAGTCGGATTGAAGGATACAACAACCGGAGATACTCTATGTGATGAAAAGTCGCCTATCATTCTTGAAAAAATGGAATTTCCGGAACCTGTTATATCTGTTGCGATTGAACCAAAAACAAAAGCCGATCAGGATAAAATGGGTATAGCTCTTCAAAAACTTGCAGAAGAAGATCCTTCATTCAGAGTTAAATCAGATACAGAGACAGGACAGACTATTATTTCAGGTATGGGAGAACTTCACCTTGATATAATTGTTGACCGTCTTTTAAGGGAATTTAAAGTAGATGCAAACGTAGGTAAACCGCAAGTTGCATATAGAGAAACAATTTTAGGCAATGCTGATCAAGACTCTAAATTTGCACGTCAATCAGGCGGTAAAGGTCAATATGGTCATGTTAAAATTAAAATTTCTCCGGCGGAAGAAAATGCAGGGTTTGTATTTGAAAATAAAATTGTCGGAGGTGCTATACCAAAAGAATATATTGAACCTGCAAGAAAAGGTATGGAAGAAGCTCTTGAAGGAGGTATTTTAGCGGGATATCCAATGATAGACGTTAAAGTTGAACTTTATGACGGTTCATATCACGAAGTTGACTCATCGGAAATGGCATTTAAAATTGCCGGTTCTATGGCGATTAAAGAGGGTTGTCGTAAAGCAAGACCTTGTATTCTTGAACCTATGATGAAAGTTGAGATAGAAATTCCTGATGAATTTACAGGTACAATCATCGGAGATATTTCAAGACGCAGAGGTCGTGTTGAAGGACAAGAACCTGTAGGAAACACCGGTAACGTAATTGTAAGAGCAACTGTTCCCCTTGCGAATATGTTTGGTTATGCTACTGATTTACGTTCTAATACCCAGGGAAGAGGCACATTCTCTATGGAATTCAAATGTTATGAACAAGTTCCTGCTAACGTTGAAAAAGAAATCATTGAAAAAGCAGGTGCAACAAAATAAATTGTTATTTTCACAAAAAATAACTTCAAATAAAACGCAAGGCGATATAATTATATCGCCTTCTTTTATTGGTAAGACTTTTAACGAACAATGTAAACAATTGTTACAATATTGCATAATTTAGTCAATTTTGATAGCAAAAAATTTTGTATCAGTTATTTCATGCAAATGCAAAAGAACAAAATTTTTCCGGTGTAAATCGGACGAAGGAAGTTCTTAAGTTTGGTTTATATGAACCAAAAATTGAATATGGGATTTCTGTGAAGAAATTCCAGGAGTGTGTAAGCAGAAATAATGTTGTGGAATAAAGTAAACAGCATTAGTTTGTAATACTTTGTAAAGTAAAAGGTAATAGAAATGGTTGATACAAGGTCAGCTGGTGCATTTGGAATAGCAGGTGCACTTAATTTTAAAAGTGGTGATATATCGGGTACTGCCGCAAAAACGGCAGACGACAGAGCAAGCAGGGGTACTGAATATTTTCGTCAAAACAGAAATAATAATAAAAATAACGATTTTGACAGCGGGAGATATATGGACAGAAGTGCCCAATTGAATGCTACATTAAATTCTTTAGCTTTAATGAATGTAGCCGGAATTATAAAAAATAACAGAAAAAACATTCAAACAAACTTTAAGAAACAAGAAAAAGGAAAGAGTAAATAATCTTTCCTTTTATTTATTTTCATCATTTTTTTTAATTATTTCAGGCTCAATGCCCAAATCTTTAAGTGTTTTTAAAAAATGTTCGGCAGCAGCCTTTTGAACTTCAGGAGGAACAACTCTTAACAGTTCTACAGTTTTGGAAATTACCGGATCTTTATCATACCATCTGTTTCCGGATGCAGGTCTGACCATTTGGTAGAACTTTTCTATAGTTTCTTTAGAAACTTTTTCTTCAATTTTTAAAAGAAATACTTCAGCTTGAGCATGTAATTCCGTTTGATAATCACGCAGAATATTGATTACCTGTAATAAAATAGGATCGTGATCATACCATCTTTTAAATTTTGGTTGTTCCATTAAGGTTTCCTCTTAATTTATTGACGAGAACGTCACTTTCATTATTAATTCTTTTAATATCAGCTCCAATAGCTCTGAGTTTAGGAACCAAAAGTTCATAACCTCTGTCAATGTGATGTAATTGGTCAATAGTACTGAATCCATCTGCCATTAAAGCCGCAAGCACCAGAGCCGCACCGGCTCTGAGGTCACTTGCCTTCAAATTAGCACCGGAGAGCTTATCAACGCCCT
This sequence comes from Candidatus Gastranaerophilales bacterium, assembly GCA_947624605.1. Classification (GTDB taxonomy): domain Bacteria; phylum Cyanobacteriota; class Vampirovibrionia; order Gastranaerophilales; family Gastranaerophilaceae; genus RUG841. Next base: position 21,041 of record CANQLA010000015.1, read on the forward strand.
TAATCAAAGCATGATTTCTTTCCTGATGGATGTCAGCACCCATTTTTCTGAGTTCAGGAACTTGCATAAATCTGTTTTCGTATAAACTTTCGGTTATAATACTGACACCTTCCGCAACACTTAATAATGCCATAGCCAGTGATTGCAGGTCGGTAGGAAAACCCGGATATGGTTGGGTAACAATATTTAATGCTTTTAAACGTTGATTGCAACTTACTTCAAAAGCATTCGGTTCGATTAATTTGATTGTTGCACCCATTTGCGTTAATTTTGATGTGTAAAAAGTTAAATGAGAAGGATTAACATTTCTGACAATACCTTTGCCTTGCGTAGCAATAAATGCTGCCATATATGTTCCTGCTTCAATTCTGTCAGGAATGGTTGTGTATTCAATACCGTGCAAACTTTCAGGTTTAACTCCGTTAATAATAATTTCGGAAGTTCCTGCTCCGGAGATATCAGCACCCATAACATTTAAAAAGTTTGCTAAATCAACAATTTCAGGTTCTTGTGCAGCATTTTGAATTCTTGTTGAACCTTCTGCTAAAACTGCTGCAAGCATTAAGTTTTCAGTTGCACCAACAGACGGAATGTCTAAATAAATATCTGCTCCTTGAAGTTTTTCACAATGGGCATGTACATATCCGTTTTCTATTTTTATTGAAGCTCCTAAACTTTCAAGACCTCTGATGTGAAAATCAACCCGTCTTTCTCCTATTGCACATCCTCCGGGAAGTGCAACTATAGCTTCTTTACATCTGCCTACTAGAGCTCCTAAAACAATGAAAGATGCCCTCATCCTGCTTACAAACTCATAACTTGCTATTATACCGGTCAGATTTCTCGTATCTATTACTACGCTTTTCTCTGTTTTATCATACGATGTTTTTGCACCAAGTTCTTCTAAAACACTAACCATTATTGAAACATCAGTCAGTTCCGGAACATTATAAATTTTTGTTACGTCATTAGCAAGAATTGTTGCTGCCATTAACTTTAATACTGCATTTTTTGCTCCGGATATTGAAACTTCTCCATATAATTGATTTCCTCCGGAAATAATTAATTGTTCCGCCACTTTTGCCTCAAATTCTCTGTTTACTACTACTAATAATACTATAGTGCATTTTCTTAAGTCACAATTGTTAATAAATGTATACTTGAATTTTGAATTATATTAATTTCAAGTAGTATATTTATTTTATTATTTTTAATTATATCATAATTAATTATGCAAATTTATTAAAATCTTTATATCCTATGCATAAATGATTTTTTTAAAAATATGCTATAATAATTTTAAATTATTAAAACGTAAAATTTGTGTGTAAAGGGGGAAACGTGAATAATAAAGAATTATTGGATGCGGCTAAACAAGTTTCAAAAAATGCTTATGCTAAATATTCCGATTTTCAAGTAGGAGCTTGTGCTTTGTATGAAAGTGGTAAAACTTATACCGGCTGCAATGTCGAAAATGCAAGCTACGGACTTTGCCTCTGTGCCGAAAGAAATGCAATATCAACTGCGATTGCTCAGGGAGAAACAAGTCGTTTAACCGCAGTTGCCATATTCTCACCAAAAACAAAACTGTGCTGGCCTTGCGGGGCTTGCCGTCAGTGGTTCAGTGAGTTTGAACAAGGTCAGATTATTAAAGTTATTTTAGAAGGAAAAGATGGTAATCCTGTTGAATATTCAATAGACGATGTCATTCCGAACAGATTTGAACTTATTAAATAATCTTAACACAAATGTTTCCGATATGATATAATTTTTCTGTGATTTCGGAGAAAGCGTGCAAAAGGAAGAAATTAATTTTGAAAAAATAAAATTCTGGTTGGAACAATGTAAAACAATCCCGGATTCTGTTAAAAAACGTAAACTCGAAAATGAAATTATTATCGAGGCAATTCCTCTTGTCAAAAAAATTTCTTCTCATCTTGCAAGAAGAAGCAATGATCCTACCGAAGATATTTTACAAGTCGGTATTTTAGGATTAATTAAAGCTGTTAAAATGTTTGATTCTTCCGTTAGCAATAACTTCAAAACTTATGCTACTTATTTTATTACTGGTGAAATCAGACATTACCTGCGAGATAAGGCTTCTATGATAAAAGCTCCGAGAGAAATATACGAACTTGCTTATCGTGTTAATAAGTTTATTTCAGAATTTTTGGATGAAGAGGGTAATTTACCTTCCGAAAAAGAAATTGCTGATGTTTTAAATACTCCCGTCGGTAAAATAAGAGAAGTTATTGATGTTGAAAGACGCAGACACGTTATGTCTTTAGATCAAATTCTATCCTATACCGATTCTGAAGGACAATCTCTTTCCGAAAAAATCCCGAATAATAATTATTCTTCTTTATCCGAATATCAGGAAAATAAAATTATGTTAACCGAAGCACTTTCAAAATTAGACGATAATTTAAAACAGGTTATTCAACTCAATTTTTTTGAAGATATCAGCCAAACTAAAATTGCTGAATTGTTAGGAATTTCTCAAATGCAAGTTTCAAGGAGAATAAAAAAAGCTTTAAAAAAATTATTTGCTATAATAAATGAAGAACAGGAATTAAAAAATGACAGCGGAGTTATTTAAAATTTACGGTGTATTTATATTTATATGCGGACTTTGCATAGGCAGTTTCTTGAATGTTGTTGCCTTACGAGCTTTTTCGGGTGAATCAATTGTCACTCCTCCTTCAAAATGCCCTAAATGTGGGGAAAAAATTAAACCATACGATAATATACCCGTATTATCATTTTTCCTTCTCGGAGGAAAATGCAGATTTTGTAAAAATCCTATAAGCATTCAGTATCCTATTGTTGAACTTTTTACGGGATTAGGCTTTTTGGGATTTTTTTATCACTATAAAACATTATTTCTTTATAATCAAATTGTGTGGAAAAGTGCTATATTGTTGCCTTTCTTTCTTATTTTGTTTTGTTTGGCAATTGTTATATCTATCACTGATATTAAAGAAAAAGTTGTTTTTGATGTTCACACCATTTCCTTTGCAGTTGTAATTTTATTGTTTCAATTTATGGCAGGTCACATTACTATAGCTATAAAAGGTTTGATTACAGGTGTTGTTTCCATGGAATTATTATCTGCTGTCGGCTGGATTCTCGTAAAAAAAAGAGCTTTCGGAACCGGTGACAGCTATATTGCAGGTGCTATGGGTGCATTGCTTGGCGTTAAAATGTTTTTTATTGCTTTAATTACTGCTGTCGTTATACAATTGGTGTGCATAATTCCTTCTTTTATAAAAAAACTTTATAAGGAAGGAGAATATAAAGTCCTTATTACCGCTGCGATTTTTATTCTCCTTTTCGCTTTTTATAAATTATATCCCGTAAATTTAAGTGAAAATGCACTTTCCGTATTCTTGATTGTTTTGATGACTATATCAGGTATCTACTTGTGTAAATTAATACTGTCCATAAAAACATTAAAGGATAATCCAACTTATTGGCCTTTCGGTCCCAGCTTGCTTATTGCAATGTTTTTGACTGCTTTCTACGGCGGAATAATAGAACACTTTTTGATAACACTCATAAATTAACTCATCAAACAAACATTCTCTTATGTTCATTTATTGTAAATACAACATTCCTATGTAAAACTTACTTATTTTTAACAGCATTATTCGCTTTGTTTCCTGTTTCGGACTTCTCTGTTATCTGCTTTATATACGGATAATCTAAACCTCTTTATGAAAACATTTCCTTTGAAAATTACCCTTTATGTTTGACTTACTTTAAAAAAATATGGCAAAGAGCCTTAATTAAATATTTGACTTACTACATCAACATATTTAATTTTTTACCGAGTTTCTTTTGAAGTTCTTCAGGATTCATATAATTCATCTGTTGAACATTCTCGGTAGGCTGCATACCTTGAGCACCGATTAAAGGCTTATGCTGTTCGTCAATTTTATTCATCATCTCAAAAATATTTTTATTTTCACCAATCCCGCCGATTTTTGACTGTGAAAATATATCATTACCGGCATTAACTCCGTTAACTGCATTCCGGCTTTGGGCAAAAATATTGTTTATATTATTAATATCTCCTGATTTTGCCCTTTTAAAAGTACTTTCTTCAGCACTTTGAGCTTTATTTCCGCCTCCTGATACTTGTCCGGCTGTTTGATTATTCGGATCAATATTGTGCTTTAATGCCCATCTGGGATCTTTTAATAAACTTTTTAATCCTAATCCTAACGTTTTCATCGTTGCCTCTGATAATGTGATATACTTATATAAAAAATTTTTGTTAAGACGAATTTCAAAAAGTTGAATTTTTTGTTACATTCTTAATATTTTTCAAAAACAAAATGCCAATTCTATCCATATTTAACCAATTTTTGATTTTTTAAGGAAAAAACATATTTCTAAATTTTTTAAATTTTTTATATTTCTTAATAATTTTGTAACCGAATTATTCTATATTTTAATTAAGCCGAGTCCGCATAACAAAGAAATTAAAAGTAAAACAGGTGTTACATATTTCATTAAGATATTGAAGATAAAATAGAGAAGCTTATTTCCGTTAACAATTTCATCGGAAGGTTTGAGGATATAACCTACAATCAGGCACAGGCAAAATGTTCCAAATGGCATGGAAA
>CANQLA010000016.1 GCA_947624605.1 Candidatus Gastranaerophilales bacterium
ATATGGGAGCACATCAGCACTTTGACGGTGTAAGTATGTACCAAAATGGCGGTCAATTAGGCGTAATGGGCACATTTATCAATAAAGATTTCATAGGTTCAATCACTGCTTATGCAGGCGGCTACGGTAATGAAATGAGCGTTTCCGGATATCGTGACGATAACGGAAATTGGTTCGCAGGTACTGCCGCTAAAGCTGCTTATAACTTCAAACCGTTTAAAAACTTTACAATTCAGCCAAATGCATTTATAGCATACAATGCCTTCGGTAAAAAAAGCTGGAATTCCGATTTTGGATTTATTGGCATGAACTCAGGCATGCTTAACGGTATTAACGTTGCTCCCGGTGTTAACTTAATTTATTCAAGAGATACCTGGAGTGTTTATTTGACAGCTCAATATATGTTCTTTATGAACGATAAAATTGATGGTAAGGCAGGAAATGTTAACCTTCCTGACGTAAAAATGGATCACGGTTATATTCAATACGGCGTCGGTGCTACTAAAGTTTGGAAAGATAAACTCGCTGCTTATGGTCAATTTAATATTCAAAATGCAGGAATTAACGGTGTAGGTTTCCAAGTAGGACTTCAATATCTGTTTGATTTAAATTGGTTTAATAAAAAATCAAATACCGCAAATAAGACAGATGTTCAAAAAAAATCTGCTGCCGCTAAAAAAACAAATACTGAGCAAAAATCAGAAAAAATTCTTAACGTCAGCAATGTTAAGAAAAGTAATGATTGCAAAACTAAATAATTTGCAATGATAAATAACACATTACGAAAAAGGAGAATTATAAAATTCTCCTTTTTTGAATTATTTATAAAAAATACGCCCATTGAGAATCGAACTCAAATCCCGACCTTCGGAGAGTCGTACTCTATCCGTTGAGCTATGGACGCTCTGTTTAAAAAGAACCGATCCGTAAGCCGGGTTCTGTTCCAGATAATCATCTGTCTGGGACGATAATTACTCATCGCCTCTAGCGTTCTGTCGAAAGTTTGCGGGCCGCTTTTACCTTTCTGCTGAACTTGCATTCCTTCGGGGTTTACCTCAAAGAATATCTCTCGATATTCCGAGTAGTCTTTTACACTACTGTTGCACCTGAACCCTTTCGGGTTGTTTACTTTTCTGTGGCACTATCCTCACAGTCACCTGTACCGGACGTTATCCGGCGAGTTGCCCTTGAATGCCCGGACTTTCCTCATACGGCATGTTCATCCGTACGCGATTATCCAATCGGTTCCTTTTTTATTATCTCATAATTATTTCTTTTGATTATTTTTATTTTATTAAATGTTATTTTTTGTAACGTTTATATGTGATTTTATAATACTTCCTCTGTTTGTATTATTAATTTGTTTCAGGTATTTCCGTTTATATCAATGCTGCTTGCTTATATTCATATCTTTTCATTTCTCTTTGTTTTTATCATCTTGTATTTTATTTAATGCTTGGCGAGTATTGAAAAACATTTTTGTCGTACCGGGTATTCTTATATTTTGTAATGCTAAAACCTGATATTTTTTTATTTCTGCAAGATTTGACTGCTCTGTCATCAAATCTTTTTGGGGTGTCAATTTGACTGATTCTTTAACCCTCTCAAACTCCGATGTGGCATTTCCATGAATAATACGATAAATAATAACATCTATATCATTTTCATTAAGTTGATATTTTGCAGATAACTCTTGAACACCTGTAGAAAGCGGAAGATTATACAACCATTGTATAGAATTAACATCCCTTTGAGAAAGGGTAACATTACCATATTGATGCGGCGTGTACATAATGTCTGTTGTATAAGGAGAATGACCTAAGCCTAAAGAATGACCTATTTCATGCAAAACTGTATGGTAAACTTCATTTTCATCCATATATTGAGCATGCAAAAGTCCGTCTGACAAGCCTATTTGCACTTCTGCCGAATAAAGCCTTGCTTGTTCATCAAAGTTGAAAAGACAATGTCCTAAAGATTTTCTATCAACCCTCTTCCATTCAAGGTTAATCTGAGAATCATTTAAGTTTGACACTATAATAAATCGACATTTTCCACGGGAAGCCTGCTCCCATACCCTTAAGGCTTTCTGTACAATTCCGTAATATTTATGTTCTTCTCCCCTGCCCCTGTACCATCTGAACGGTGCTATATAAAATGTTAACGGGAAAAAATGATCCGGCCATCTGATTAAATGTCCGTCTTTAAGGTTATATTGCAGATATGTTTCTTTTTCCGCCAATTAGTTATTTTCCCTCGCTTCTTCCTGCTTTATAAATTCGCACATGCCTGAAAGTCTGTTATCTTCATTCGCATCTATAAGTTCTTTTATATCTTTTATTTTATTAAATTTAAAACTGACTTCCGCAATTACTACACAATCATTACATAATCTGTATTCTCCATACCTTACAGAGCCTGCAAGCATCTTATATTGACCGCAGCAATCACAATCAAACCCTTCATTTTCCGAATCAGGATTTTCTTCTATATCATCAATAACCATTTGTCTGGCTATTTCCTGCATCTCTTTAATCGTTTCTTCTTTGTCATTCATATTTTTTCTTCCTTATTATATTTTATCATATAAAAAGTTTATAAAACTATAACAACTATCGTTTTGTAATAATATTTATAACCTCATAACCCAATTGTACAAGTATAAAAATTTAAACGTAAAATTATTTTTCCGTAAATAATTACCTATTAATTAACTGTATCTAAACCTAAAGATTTAGATACATTGTTCTAGCCTAAACGTGCTAATTTTGACTTATATATTGATGTGAAAATAATTCAAAAATTGTATTCTAAAATTGTAATTATTGGAAAAAGGGGTATAAAAATGAGAAGCTGTTCAGATTTTAATACAAAAATAAGAGTTTTACTGATAGACGATAATTATAACCATTTAATGGGAATCAGAGAATTAATTAATCTTGAAAATGATATTGATGTTGTTGCAGCTGCAACTAACGCCAATATAGCTCTAAATCTTATTAAAAAATATCAACCGGATATCGTCGTAATGGATATGAATATGCCTGAAAAAGACGGTTTAACAGCTATTCAAGAAATAGAAAGCCTCGATTCAAACGTAAAAGTTATTGCTTTAACAGCTTATGATGATGCTGACTTGATTTTCAGAGCTATGAAAGTAGGAGCAAAATCATACATCTTAAAAACAATGGCTTCTTCTCAATTAATGAATGCCATCAGAGAAGTCATGCAGGGGAAAATTTGTCTTCCTCAAGGGCTTACTACAGGATTTTTTGAATATTTTCAAAATTCATTCAAACAAAAAGAAAAAGCTCAAAATGCTGCCGGAAGTCTGCTCGCTGATTTGACTTCCAGAGAAGAAGAAGTTTTAGATCTTCTGACTCAGGGACATAATTATAAAGATGTTGCAAATATACTGTTTATAAGTGAAACTACCGTTAAAACTCATGTTAATAATATTTTCCAAAAATTACAGGTTAATGACAGAACTCAGGCTGTTTTGTATGCTTTAAACAACGGCTTTGTCAGCAAAAGAAAACAAAGAACTACAACCGTTGCATAAAATTATTAATTAAAATTAGGGATATAAACAAATCAAGGGGGGATATAAATCCCTCTTTTTTATTTATAAAATATCAAAAGTCTTGCATTTTTCGGGTAACCGTTATTTTCTCTGCAAATGGCGGTAATACAATAATTAACCAAAACCGGTATCCGTTTTACTCGGTTATATTATCTGACTTTGTCAAAATTTTATTTTGTACTCTAAATATCATGCGATTTTTCAGAATTGCTGCTCACTATTTTTAAAAATCCGATAATTAAATTTAATGTTTTAATATGACAAAGTTCCGCATAAAATGCAGAACTTCATCATATTTTGATATAAAATTAACACTTTAAATTATGCAACTGCTTTTTCTTGTTTTTGGTCTTCTGAATTATTTACTTTAACTATATTAAAATCTTCAAAAAACTCTTTAAGTTTATCAACATCCATAACTATTTGATGAGATTGATTCCAAGGATTTGTCACTTTAAACATTCTGTTTCCGTTTTCATCATCAAATGGAATAACCTTGTATTCATGAGAAGAATATATGCTATAAGATACTTCTTGAGGTGATTCCATTTCTCCTTCCTCTGCCATAGGAGTTCCTGCCGCAATAATATAATCTTGAGGATTTTCAGCAAATAAAGCTTTATCTATTTGCTTATCATCTTTGCCGGTAATATATGTTTGATTTTTAAATCCGAAATCATTCAAAACATACTCAGCAAAACCACCATACGCTCCGCAATAAAAATCGGAAGGATTATGATATTCTTCATCTACTTTATTAACATCTTCCATCATAGGTCCAAATTTACCTATAACAAATTCTCCGTAATCATTTGTCAAAAATACTTTTTTATTTTGAGGATCATTTTTAGCTTTTTCAACTTCTTCTTTGCCTTTTGACCAATTTTCCATTCTTGTTTTGATTTCTTTTTGTTTCTTTATTGCCAAATTGTCCTGATGAGGCGTATTTTCCCATCTTGCCAAATCTTTTTCCATCTTCTTAAATTCTTTTGAAACAACATCATTATATTCTTCAAATTTTTGTTCCTGAAGTTCAACACCGTACATGTGCTCTAAAAGCTTCATACCGGTTGGTCCGTCCGTATACTTTGAATAGTCGGAATTTTTGGGAAGTTTACCTTCAGGGCATAAAACTTCTGCCTTTCCTCCGGGAAGCTTCATAACTATATCATTTCCTTTTTGTGTAAAACAATCATAAATTGCTGCTCTTGAATATGGATTTTCCATAATTGCATTTATAGATGAAAGTAAATAACAATCACCTGTTCCTCCTTGACATGCTGCATACCTTGATACAGGCGGATACAATTTCAAATACATATCTGCATCCATTTTTAATTGTTTTGAACTGTTATCTCCTGACTTAATATAGATATTTTCTTGACCTTCCACTCTAAATACATCTCCTACTTTCGCAGCATCCTGACCCTGTTTTTGTGATGCGTGCTGTGGTACAAATGCATCTTTGACTGACATATTTTGACCTTTTACTTTATCGTAATATGTATCTATATCTTGTTTGGCAAAATCGCTCATTTGTCCATGTTTACATAAAGATGCCGTAGCAGACGGTGTAACCATATCTTTACATACTAAATGTATCATTTTCTTCATATAGTCTGTTTCTTCATCATTTTTACGAAGAACATTTCCTAAATTCCTTTTATCTGCCGGAGATAAATCTGCAGCAAACGGTAAATGATTTATGTAGTCTTTTATAGGATCCGGTTTCTTATTTCCTCCGAAATTGACCGGTTGTTTGCTTGCCATCCCGCCTAAAAAATATGATTTAAATGCACCTTTGTCATTTAATATCTCTGTATTTTTATTTGTTATCGGTGCTATCGGATTTGTAACTGTCTGTGCTTTCGTTTTTTCGTTTATTTTACTTGCTGTCTTATTTAATGTTCCTATCGCTGAAAATGCATTAATAATCATATTTTTATTTCTCACCTTATACTTACATCTTATTTATACGTATGCTTCAATACTGTAATAAAAATTTTTTTGCTATTGAGAAATTAAATATAAACATTTCTTAATAATTTTATTATTATTATGCAAATATTTTTATAAGTCATATAATTTAAAAATGAAACATTTATTTAGAAAAATATTATTTAATTTCTTGATAATAACAGTTCTATGTATTATATTAATTGCTTTATTAATTATTTTTAGCGATAAAATTTTATGTTTTTATGCTGATAAATTTTTTCTTTCTAAAGATTATAAATCGGCTTGTACTATTTATGAATTTATCACTGAATATAAACCGCAAAATGAACAATATAAAAATAAATTAACAAATTGTTTATTAAAAATGCCGCTTTCTTATTATGTTCAAGAAAAATTACTGGAAATTGCTCAAAAAGATGATAATTCTCAAGCTGAAAAATTAGCTACAAAAAAAATTTTAACTTATAGAAAATACTTTTATAAAAAGTTCGGACCAAATTATTTAAAAGATGCTCTTTACAACGGTTCTGTTTTAAGGTGGAGCAAAAAATCTTTTCCTCTTCCATACTTCATAAAATCAAATCCTAATGTTCCTGTTTATTACGTCCAAATTACAAAAAGTGCTTTTAATGATTGGCAAAGAGAAACAGACAATTTTGTTGCTTTTACTCCTGTGAATAGCGAATCTTTAGCAAAAATTATTGTAAATTTCAATGGAGATGCAGCTAAATTTAATTCTGATTACAAAAAAGAATATCAAGCCGCAATTACAACTCCCGTTATTAAAAATGGGAAAATACTCAAAAAAATGAATATCAATGTGCTCACTAAAAATCATTTAAACCAATTTTTTACCCCAATTCAAATTAAAACTCTAATGACTCACGAAATCGGACACGCTTTAGGTTTTTGGGGGCATACAAAAGATAATACAAGTGTTATGTACTATTCTTTGAACAATTCCTATAATTACTATTCTAAAAGAATAGATACTCCTCTTAATTCTATGGATATATCAACTATAAAAATATTATATTCACTTGCTCCCGATATTTCTGATAATAAAGATGATTTGATTATAAAAGATAAATTTATATATCCTGCTTTTCTCTTGAATCCGATTAATAACGCAAAAAATAAAATATTGATACAAATAATTCAAAATATTAAAGAACATCCTCAAGATATAGGTTATGCATTATCTTTGGCAGATTTATACAATAAAAACGGCATGTATAAAGAAAGTAATGAAATAATGATGTTTATTACCAAACAAATTTCTGACCCTGAGTTATTAAATATGATTTATTATAATATTGCAAATAACTATATCGGACAAAAAGATTTTAACCAAGCATTATTAAATGCACAAAAAGCATTATACTACTCAAATATCCCCGATAATCAGTCCCTCATTGCATATATAAAATATTGTAAAGGAGATTTAATAAATGCGGAAAAAGAATTTATTCGTATATTGAAAGACAATCCCGGGTATACTAATGCTGCATTAGGACTTTGCGATGTTTACATAACACAAAAAAAATATTTGAAAGCAAGAAAAATTTTAAAACAACTTATAAAATATAACCCTCAAGCATTGGAAAATAACGAACGAACCGTTTATAAGTTTTTGTTACTGTTTTGATATAATTTAAATTTATATATGTCTAAGACATTGCCTTACTTAAGGCTTGATTTATATCTTCAATAATATCATCAACATCTTCAAGACCAATAGAAAGCCTTATAAGGCTCTCACTTATTCCGCATTCTTCAAGCTGTTTTGCAGATAGTTGCCTGTGCGTTGTTAAAGCAGGATACGTGACAATAGTTCTCGTATCTCCAATGTTTGTAGCATGTATTAACATTTTTAAATTTTCAATAAATTTAGTTGAAACTTTTCTATCACCGTCTATAACAAAATTTAAAAGAGAAGATGCTCCCAAGGGAAGATATTTTTTAGCTAAATTGTAATATTTATCTCCTTCTAAACCAGGATAACCAACAGATTTAATCATAGGATGTTTTTGTAAAAATTTTGCAACGACAATTGCAGAATTACTATGCCTTTGCATTCTTAAAGACAATGTTTCAAGTCCTTGTAATGTCAGATAAGCATTAAAAGGACTTAAACAGCATCCCAAGTCACGCAGAAGTTGAACTCTTGCCTTTACAATATAAGCAGATTTTCCAAATTCTTCGGTATAACTTAACCCATGGTAACTGGGATCATTATCTGTCAAACATTTAAATTTTTCTGAAACATTCCAGTCAAAATTTCCCGAATCAATAATAACTCCTCCCATGGCATTCCCATGTGAGGCAATGTATTTGGTCATTGAATATACAGCAATATCAGCACCAAATTCAAAAGGTTTTAGTAAATACGGAGTAGCAACCGTATTGTCTATAATTAACGGAATATTATGTTTGTGTGCTATTTTTGACAAAGCTTCAATGTCCGCAACTATGATTTGGGGATTGGTAAGTGCTTCGGCAAAAATACAAACAGTTTTTTCATTTATTTCTTTTTCAAAATCTTCAGGTTTTTGACTCGATACAAAACGAGTTTTAATGCCCATTTTTTCCAAAGTAACACCTAAAAGATTAACAGTGCCGCCATATATATTTTCGGAAGCAATAATTTCATCACCGGATTTTGCAATGTTTAGAATTGAAATAAGAGAAGCAGATTGTCCTGATGAAAGACATAATGCACCAACACCACCCTCAAGCATTGCTAAACGTTCTTCCAAAACTTGAGTTGTCGGATTTGATATTCTTGTATATATATCTCCTCCTGACTTTAAATCAAATAAATCAGCAGCATATTGTACATCGTCAAAGTTGTAAGCTGTTGTCTGATATATGGGTACACTTATACAATTCCTGTTTTCCACAGGGTTATGACCGCCCTGAACAAGTATAGTATCAAATTTCATACAGAAACCTCTCTTATTGTCTTAAATTATAATTTATGATATTACTAATCCAGGGTAAATAAGTATATTTCCCGAATAATGCACCTATGGCAAGATATGTTAAAAGTCCTGACACTATAAGGGTTACTATTGAAAAATGCAATTCCCCGATTGAAAATAATACACTTTGGAAAATTAATGATATTGAAAAAACTATCGCCCTAATAAACGGAAAAAATCCTAAAATATCGATTAAAAAAATTAAAACCATTGAAACAACATATATCAATATTGATATGAAAATCGACATAAGAACGTGATATCTCAAAAAAGGTCTTAATCCTTGTTTTTTAATTGCAGCAATTATTAAGTATAGCAGTCCGGTTAAACCGAATGTATAATAAGATAAAACTGCAATAATTCTTTCTATGGGATAAATTATTATGTTATTGCGGTTCACTTTTATTCTCCTTTTTCAATTTTCGTTCAACATATTCTTTAATTGTATCGTAATAAATAAGTTTTGTCTCATTATCATCAGGAACAATATCAACAGCTTTTTTGTAATCTTTGATGGCACCTATTAAATCATCTGTTAATACGCAAGTATTGCCTGCGTGAATGTATATTTTGGGAGAAGACGGCTCAATTAGCATTGCTTTTTCATATAATTTTAGAGCTTCCGCATATTGATTTTCCGATACTGCCAAATTGGCTTTTAATACAAAAGCATTTGAACGATTTGGATCAATATCAATAGCTTTATCAAAAGTTGCATTAGCCTCATTTATTTTTCCTTCTTCACAAAGTGAAATGGCTTTGCAAATATAGGCATTGTAATATTTTTCATCTATACTTATTGTCCTGTCAAAATAAATATTAGCTTCTTCAAAATTTCTCAGCGAAGAATACGCATTTGCACAGCAAAGTAAAATTTTTGTATCATCAGGTGTCGCTTCAAGAGCTTTTTTAAAATGGAATATCGCCTCTTCGTACATTTTCATCTTTACAAATGCACAAGCAAGATTGTTATTATATTCCGGATTGTTTGGATCAAAAGCCAATGCTTTTTGAAAATTTGCAACCGCATCCGGATATTCGTTATAATCCTGATGCAATAGTGCAATTGCCGTATATACTGCGGAGTTTTTGTCATCTATTTCCAATGCTTTTTGATAACATTGTAATGCTTTTTTATAATTTTTTGTTTCCGCATAGGTATTTCCTAAATTATAATATATTGATATGTTTTTTGAATCGCTTTCCAATGCTCTGGAATATATATTAATTGCTTTATCAAATTCTTTTTTAAAAAAATATATACTTCCGCAATTTATCAAGGCTTGAACGTTTAAAGGATCTTTTCTCAAAAGTTTTTCATAAATCTCTATAGCTTTATCATACATAAGTCCGATAACGTACAATTTCCCTAAAATCAGATAATTTTGTATGTCATCAGGGTCTTTTTCGATTTTTTCATTAAGTTCTTCAAAAAGTTTTTCGTTCTGATAATAAAAATTTTCCATATTATATATTTTATACCGAATATAGAAAATAGCAAAATTTTAATGTTTATAAACACTTATAAGCAGGTGTTCTTTTGTATTATTTTTCAATATTTTTACAATAATTAACTCAGGTATTATCTGATTTAAATAAAAAACACCTTCCCCAGCATTAATTACATTTTTCATTCTTTACGGATACATACTTCCAATCAACAATCTTTGCAATACAAATTGTGCAAAATTACGGAAAGAAATATTTTTTAATACCTATTTTTAATATACATTTTTATTTTTCAAATACTATTGCATATTACCAAATAATTGATATAATCTATAGAAGGAGCGAGTTATTATGAGTTTATGGATTTTAATATTAATTATATCAATTATTTTCTTGATATTAGAAATGTTTACTCCGACTTTATTTTTTATCAATCTTTCTTTGGCATCTTTTGTTGCTGCTGTTTTTGCATATTTGGGATATCCCGTTTCGATAGTTACATTTGTATTCTTTATAGTATCAATTTTTGCAATATTATTAATAAGACCGCTGCTTCTTAATCAACTTGACAAGATTGAACAAAAAACAGGCATTGAAGACAAATATATAGGCAAAACTGCAAAAGTTGTAAAAGAAATTTCAGCTGATGACGGCAGAATTTCTATTTATGGTGAAGAATGGCAGGCAAAAACAAATGATTCCGATGCAACCATTCCTGTTGGCGTAAATGTAAAAATCGTTTCAATAGATAGTATTATTTTTACTGTAGAAAAAATAAAGGAGTGTTAAATGGGTATTAGTTTATTTTTATTGATAGTTATAATTTTTGCTGTTATATTCTGCTTAAAATCTATTAAAATTGTCCAACAAGCAGAAGTTATGATTATAGAAAGATTGGGAAAATTTGACAGAATATTGGAATCCGGCTTTCAATTTATTATTCCGTTAATAGATATACCTCGTTCCATTAATTGGAAGCAAACACAAACTCTGCCTGACGGAAGAAGTTATTCATATTATTCCGCTAAAGACAGAATAGATTTGAGAGAATCCGTTTATGATTTTCCGAGACAAAATGTTATTACAAAAGATAATGTATCAATAGGCATTAATGCTTTGATTTATTTTCAAATAGTAAATCCGAAAAGTGCTGTTTATGAAATACAGAATTTACCCGAAGCTATAGAAAAATTAACTCAAACAACATTAAGAAATATAATCGGAGAACTTGATTTGGATGAAGTTTTGGTATCCAGAGATACAATTAATCATAAGCTGAGAAATATTCTTGATGAAGCATCAAACAAGTGGGGAGTGAAGGTAAACCGTGTAGAACTTCAGGATGTTATACCGCCGGCAGATATCCAAAACTCAATGGAAAAGCAAATGAAAGCAGAAAGAGACAGACGTGCAGCAATTCTCGAGGCGGAAGGTCTTAAAAAAGCTGCTATTTTGGAAGCTGAAGGTGAAAAAGAAGCTGCAATCAACCGAGCTGAAGGTGAAAGACAAGCTGCCGTATTAAGAGCCACCGGTTCTGCTGATGCAAGAATTTTAGAGGCTGAAGCAGAAAAAAAAGCAATTCAATTAATTGTTGATGCAATTGAAGGTCATGGTCAACCTGATAAGTATCTTATTGCTGTTAGGTATCTTGACACATTAAGAGAAATGGTTTCCGGTCAAAATAATAAAGTTATTTATATGCCTTATGAAGCAACCGGCGTCCTCTCCTCTGTTGACGGTATTAAGCAAATGCTGGATGCAAAAAAACAATAATTGTACAAAAAATAAAAGCCAAAGTTTGAATAAAAAGAACTGAATTTTTCAGTTCTTTTTTATTTATTATTATCAACAATTTTTTATTTGTCAGCGTGATGCGTCATTTTTCGATTATTTTGATATAAAAAATAAGGCGGTATATTAAGACCGCCTTATTTTAAACAATATAAATTGTGTTATGAGTTTGATTTTTGTGTTTTTTCAGCTTCTTGTTTTTCATAAGCAGCTTTTACATCTTCAACCGTAACTTTTCCGCTAAGACCTTTTTGTTGTCTCATCTTTTCTATTGTATCCGGATTGAGAACCTTTAACACCATTCTTCCTCCGGATTCTTTTGAAAGAGAAGCTCTTACATCAACAGGATAATCATTGTAGTCTTTACCTATTTCTCCGTTAATTAATCTTGCTTGAACATGCTCTATATGCTCTTGTGCTTTTCTTGGATATTCCGGATGAACTTTTAACCACTCGGCATAGCTCATATTTCCTCTCGGATTATTGCATCCAGCACATTCCGCAATATAATTTGCAGTGTTATCAGGTCCACCAAGTGAGTGCGGATGTATATGCTCTGCTGTTGTTAATGCTGTTGAAAATAATCTTCTTGAAATTTCATCTGCACTTTTGTTCTGGTATTTATCATAAATACGCTGCACATGATTAAATGTTTGCGGTAAATTCATTGCTGTATCTTGAATTAACCCTTGCGCTTCTTCTCCTAATCTTCCTGCTGCTTTGTCTAATTTCTCTACAAATGTCGATCTGTCAAGACCTCTTCCTTCTTCTATATCTTTTTTCGCATTTGCTATTATTCCTGTCATTGGATTATTTTCGGATTTAAATGCATTTGTCGCCATTGTATTTAATTCATCCAATATGCCATTTGCATATTGTCCCGTTAATTCCCTTATATTTCCGCTTGTGTGCTTCATCGCTTGAGATACATCACATCCGGTTCTTTTTGCTTCTTCTGCAAGTATCGTTCCTATACATTTTTCATCCGCTCTCATATACTTGCTGTATTCTTGAAGAGTTTTTGTCAGACGTTCTCCTGATGTGCTTGCAACTGCTTTTTTACATATATTCATGTCGCTTTCTCTTAACATTGGCTTTCCACAACAGCAACATGGTACATCTTGCAATTTCTTAACCGCAAAATTTCCTGTTTTACAGTGATGTCCTCCAAAATTTACTGCTTCTGATCCTAAAAAATAATTCTTTAAACATCCGGAATCTGCTGCCTTCTTTTTAGGGCTTTCCGGTGTATTTCCAACATTAGAACTCTCTGACGGTTTATTTACTTCTTTTACCGTCTGCATCACTTTTGGTTGAATTTGATTAATTCCGTTAAGATTCATTTTCACCCTGATTTCTATATTTTACTATTACTAAACACACATGTTTTCATACTATTAATAACTCAAAATAAAATATTTTTGTTAGCTTTTCTTTACTTTATGTTTTTAATGTTACAAATCTTAATACTAATCCTCCGTTTTCTCTCCTTTTGGTTCCGAAAACTTTTTACCATATTTCAATATTGCATTTTTTCCTGCTTCTTTTACCGCATTAAATGCTTCTTCTTTTGTTTTGGGTATCGTATCCATTACTTCTTCAAAATCTGATTTTAATTTTTTCTTTGTTGTTTCTATTGTTGTCAGTTCTTTTTCTGCTTTATTTAAATCCGTTTGACTGCTTATCCATTTAAAAGATTTTACTGCCGTTTGCGGTTTTTCTATATTACCGTCTATTTTTACTGCAAATTTTGATGATATTAAATCCTCTTGTTCTATTGTTAATGCCGGTATTTGACTTAGCTCCGAAGGAAGTTTCGCTTCATTTACGGCTTTTAGTACAGAAAGTGTTATGGCTGATATGGTTGATGTACTCGTTTTTAATATATTTACAGGATTTAACTGATTTAATGGCCCTAAAAGTGAGGTTATTTCATTGGACACTTTCCCTAAAATAAGTATATCTGCATTATTATTAAGTAAATTCATATTACCTTTTATATACAGGCTCATGTTTTTTCCACTCGATTTTATTGTTGAAATATTCATTGTGCCGTTATTAAAAGAAACTTTTCCGTTTAATTTTGAAAACTCTGACGTATTATGCGGTGAAATTTTATTTATCAACGATCCTACTGATGTCGATATAAATGCCAATGATGCTATATTATCCGCCTTTAAAAAAGTTTCAAATTTTCCGAATGACCCAAATTGACCGTCTTTTATTGTAAAATCCGCATTTCCTTTTAATGATTTCATTTGTTCTCTATATTCCGCTCCTTGAAGTGATAATTCAGCATTAAAATCTAAAGTTCCGAAAATTGTATTTTTCATCGCTGCACACGATGTTACTGTTTTATCTGCATTCATGCCCGAACCTGATACTTTGAGATTTATTAGTCCGGAATTTAAATTCATTGAAATATCACCTTTTAAATTTCCGTCAAATGCTGATGCATTCAGGTCATTAAGGTATACAATATCATTTGATAGTGTTAATTTACTTGTAATATCCGATGCTGTTATATCTCCTGATTTTAATTTCTTTATATCAATATTGCCGGATGTAACTTTAATCGGAATTGAAGGTTTATATTCAATAGATTTTGATGTTTTTTCAGGTACAACCGATTGTTTTGAAGATTGTTCATTTGAAGGTATCTTTGCTAATGCTTCTGATACTTTTATTACTTTATCCGTATCTATGTATTCTGAATATATTTTCAAATTATTCAATGTTGTTACAGGCTGATAATTAAGTATTCCCGTGCCGTTTATATTTATTTTTGAACCGTTTAAGTCCATTCCGTATATATCATAGTTGAATGCAGATTCGTTTAATGTTATTGCTGCTTTTGATATTTTTGTCATAATCTTTGGAATTGCAACATTTTGTACGGCTATATTTCCGTTAATCTTTGGCATATTTGCCGTACCTTTGATTATTATATCCATATCTCCCGTAATGTCTGATTTATCAAATGCATACAAAGAAAATTTTTGCGGTTCTACTGTTGAAATTTTTATTCCGTTTATTGTTATATTTTTATCCAGGTTGATTACTCCTGACAGTGATATGAGTTGTCTGCCTTTGAAATTTTGTTTGTCATCATATGATATATTTGTGTATAAACCTGAGTCTTTTAGTGTAATTTTATTATTTGCTATTTTTGCATTTATTTTCAGGGCTGAATTTTTTCCATATGCTTCTTTTAATGTTATTGGCGTAATGTATGCGTTTGGTGTTCCTGTCATTGTAAAATTTATTTCCTGATTTTTATCATCTCCTAAAACATCAAGTTTGACAGGTATATATCCTTTTGCATCAATATATGCGGCCGCATCTCCGCCTGCAAGGTCTTTTATTACTTTTGATTCAATTATTCCTTCTCCGGTTACTTTGATTTGCGGTGCCTTTATATAATTTTTTACTATACCGCTTATTTTCATTTTCGAAGTACCATTGATTATAAATTCTGAAGGATTAATTGTTACATTTGTTTCATCAAAATCAACCGATACTTTTTCATTCCTCATTGTCGTTGTTATATCAGGAAGTGAGATTACTAAATTTGAGTTTTGTATCTTTCCTTTATATTTTTTTAAATCTGTTGATATATCGATTTTGCTTACGCCATTGGTCAATAAAATATTATTAACCGCATCTTTTACCGCTAAATTTATTACCTCCATATTAATATATGGCTTTAATTCCTCCAGTTGTCCTTTTAAATCTATATTTAAACTTAACAAACCGTTTTTAACCGAGTATCTGTTTTTTATATTTGAAGGTGCAAACGTTTCGTACAAATTATTCAATGGAAGATTTTTCGTATATATTTTTATATCTGCTGCCGAATTTTTATCAACTGTTCCTTCTGCCGTAAATGGAGTCCCGTTTACAACCGCTCTTGTGTCTCTTATGTTTATATTATTATTCTCTAACAACAAAATTGATTTTATACTTGAAATGTTAAGTCCTGTTTTTTTATCTGATAGTGCTCCTTTCACAAGTTCTATCTTTCCGTTTGAAGTCAGTTTTTTAAAATCTGTTTTGATTTTTGCATCTGCAAGTATGTATCCTTGTGCTTTAAGCGTGGATAGATTATTTTCTGTTTTTAATGAATTCATTATTGATTCTGTAAGCTTTACAATACTCTCTATATATATTTTGTCAGATTTTATATTTAATTCTGTTGATGGTTTTTTAGAATAATTTACATAGCCTGAAGTTTTTATACTTTCATTATCTGCTATGTATAAATTTGTATCTATATCAAATTTTTGACCATTGAATTTTAATATTAAATAACTTTTTGGAAGTTTTATTTTTCCTATTTTTATACTTGTGTCTTTTATATTTAAATTTCCGTTTATTTTTATTGAGTTTTCTATCTTCTGTATATTTAAATTTGCTTGTATATCAGATTTTATATCATATTCTTTGTACAATAACACAGGATTTATAAATTCTGCCTCTGTTTTGGGATTTGATTTCTCTTTTTGCTTTTGATTAATTTGCGGAATAAATGTTTTTATGTCTACTTTTGCTGTCACTTTCTTATCATCATTAGATAAAAGTTCTGCATCAGTATTTATATAAATATTTTTTCCGTCATATTTTGCAATAAGATTATTCCCTTCTAAATGTAAATTATTTGATGTTTTTTTATCATTTACATATATCTTATAACTTTCTAATATGAATTTATCAACTTTATAAGAAAAATCAAATGCAGATGCCTGAACACTTTCCAGCGGAGTAACTGTTGTCTTTACATTGTTTTTTTCGTTTTGCTCTTTTTGTAAATTATTTATTAATTCAACTGCTTCATATTTATTACCATCTACTATATCTATATTAACCATGGGATTTTTTATTTTGAATAATGTTATTTTTAATGTTTTAAAAAGTAATGATGGTAATGATATACGTATATTTAAACTATTGCTTTGAAAAATATTACCTCCGTTTGGCATTACAATTTTTATATCGTCTGCATCTATTCCTGCCGACAACATTGGTGTTGTATGTATCTTTATATTTGTATAGTCTATTTTAAAACCGGTATTTTTTTCGAATATATTTTGAATTTCTGATTTACGGCTGCTTATCATTTTATTTACTGCTATTGGTAAAATTGATAAGTAACCTATATATATTAATATAACCGCAAAAATTATTACAGTAAAAACAGTTTTGATTTTATTTTTCAAAAAAATACTCCTTGTATTAATTTAATTATACAAAGAGTATACTATAAATATTTTTATTAGTCAGTTGACTGCTATTTTAATATTATTGTTTTTGCCCATTGGGATTTAGATAAAAGACTCTTGGTAGTAATAGGTTTAATAACCATAGAACTTCCTGCTTCTTTTTTAAATTCACCTGTTTGTTGATTATAATTATCAAAAGTATATGATAACAAAGTAATTGTAGGTACTTCAAGAACATATTTTTCCATGGATGGGTTGAAATTAGCTATAAAATGTTCTTTATAAGCATATTGACCATTCTCATTTTGATATGTGTTAACAGAAACTCCTCTCAATAAAAATTCATTAAATTTAATTGTTTTCATTAAATACGGAATAAAAGCAATCTCAAAAAATGCAGATTTTGCATTTAAAAATACTCTTTCTTCAGAAGAAATTGATGCCGCACCCGGATAAATAAGCTTTAAATCTTTTACTTTTATTCCTATTCCCAATGAAGGAGTAGTATAAATATCAGAAGATACCATACGTGCAGTTAAGTTTAATCTGGGTTTTATAAAGTTATTAATCTTATCTTCCGTAATCTGATTATTTAAACAAAATGGAAGAATATATAACCAAAATAAATATATAAATGAAGATATAAAGAAAATTATAAGAAAAACTCCAAATCTCCTGAAAAACGGACTTGGTTTAGATTTGCCATCAGAAAAAGATTTTTTATTATTCATATTTTTATTATTTTTAGATTTATCAATAGACAAAGCAAACCTCCTTTTAAACAATTATATTAGGAATAATAACATAAAAATAAATAAAAGAATATATTTTTTTTTAAAAGATTACATATATCTTTAAA
The DNA here is from genome assembly GCA_947624605.1 of Candidatus Gastranaerophilales bacterium. Lineage (GTDB taxonomy): Bacteria > Cyanobacteriota > Vampirovibrionia > Gastranaerophilales > Gastranaerophilaceae > RUG841. The sequence continues at coordinate 17,845 of CANQLA010000016.1, forward strand.
ATTGGAAATATATAAACCTTGAAGCTTGCTGTGTAATTGATAATGCTGCAATTATAAAAATAATAGCCAATAATACCGAAAAAATAATTTTGTTAGATTTTACATACTTTTGTGCAAGTGCATTTGAATTTGGTATTGCAAATATAATAAACATTGAAATAACTATTAAAAAAACTGCAATATGAGAATTATTATTGAACACAAAATTGAAATTCTTTATGTGAACAGGCACAAAACAGGTATTTATTCCCAGCATTGATGTCCAGACTTTAAAACACTGATGCATTGTTTTAATCAACACTAACGGCGCAATAAAAATCATTGTTGCAAAAGTAATTGCCGTAGCTATATATTTATTAATTTCAATTTTAAAACTTTTCCAAAATTTATTAATACTTACAAAAATTCCGTTTACAAGCCCATAAGTTAAACAAGGCCAATTCGCTCCATGCCATATACCCGTTAAAATAAATACAATCAAAAGATTTCGGTATGTATTAAATGTACCTGCCCTGCTTCCGCCTAAAGGAATATATACGTAATATTTTAAAAATCTTCCGAGAGTAATATGCCACCTTCTCCAATAATCCGATATATCAACAGATTTATACGGAGAATCAAAGTTTATCGGCAATGAAATATTAAATAAATATCCTAACCCTAATGCCATATCACAGTACCCTGAAAAGTCAAAGTATCCTTGCGAACCTATAGAAAGCGCTAAAAACCACGAATTTGCAAAATCAATGTTTGTAAGACCAAAAATACTTTCATCAATAAAAGTTATAAAATTATCAGCTAACAGTACTTTTTTTACCAATCCGACCGTAATTAAGAAAAAGCCTATTGATATATTTGTCTGAATAATATTTTTCTTACTCTCATCTTCAAATTGAGGAATAATTTCTTTATGATGAACTATGGGCCCTGCTATTAATTGCGGGAAAAAAGTTACAAATAAAGCATAATCTATAATATTAGTATGCTTTGCCTCATTTTTATAACAATCAACTATATATGAAATCTGTTGAAATGTAAAAAAACTAATTCCTAACGGTAACAAAAGCTGCATTGTATTAAAATGTTGGTGAGAAATTGTATTTATGCAATCTACCAAAAAATTCCAGTATTTGTAATAGCACAACAGTGCTAAATTTCCAACCAAACCAGTAATCAATATAAATTTTTTGTTTATATTCAATACTGTTTTTTCTTTTAAAAGAATACATCCTATACAATAGTTAAATAATATTGACGATAATATTATAGGTAAATATTTAATTTCATAAAAAGAATAAAAATATAAAGAAGATATTAAAAGCCAAAATTTTGCATAACTGTATCTTTTAAATTTATTCAGCAAAAAATATACGACAAAGACTATCGGTAAAAAAACAAATAAAAATTCTAATGAATTAAACAGCATTTTTTAATATTAACCTGACTATCCTTGTTTTATAGTATTGCAATCATAAAATAAAGTCAAAATTATTATTTATCATTATCAACTGCAATAATATTCTTTTCATCCTTTCTCATGTTATAAAACAACAAAACCGTGGATAAAACAGAAATTATAACACCAATAATTTCTGCAGCAGCAAGATTTATATTGAATCCTATTTTTGCATTTAAGATAAATGCAGAAAGAACAAATATATAAAACATTAAAGGAATCAATGTGATAAAATAATTTCTTCTTGTTCTGTATAAGAAAATAGTCGCAATCAAAAGAGTAGGTATGGAAATAAGCTGATTAATAAACATAACATACCGCCAAACCGTAGAAAAACTGTCTGCACCTGTTTTAGCCCAAATCAGTACTAAAGCAGAACAAATAACAGAAGGAACTATTATTACAGCCCTATTTTTTAATGGTTTTTGAGATAATTTAAGAGCTTCAGAAACCATTAACCTTATACTCCTAAGAGCTGTATCACCGGAAGTAATCGGTAAAAGAAGCACAGCAAAAGCAATAACAGCACCTAATCCAAACGGGGCATAATTGTTTGCAACAATATTAACAACATTTGCCGTTCCTATCATTTTATCAGGAACTAAATTCATATTGTAAACACTCATTGCAGCAAGTGCCCATATCATCATTATAACTGATTCTCCACACATCATTGCATAGAAAACTTTTCTTCCCTCCTTTTCACTTTTCAATGTTCTGGAAATTATAGGTGCCTGCGTTGCATGTGAACCTGACAAAAGTCCGCAGCTGACCGTTAAAAAGAAAAATGGTATCCAAGGAACGTTATTATAGTGGATATTTTCTATGGTTAAATCCGGAATAACAAGCCCTTTACTACAAAATCCAATGAACAAACATAATGTTCCGATTAAAAACACACTCGCAAATACAGGATATACTTTTCCGATAAATTTATCGATAGGAAACATTGTAGCAATAAGAAAATACGTGAATATAACAGTATAAACCGTAACAGCAACAGGATTATTTAAAGAAAAATCACTTTGATGCAAAAATCTCTGCATAAAAATATCCCCGGAACTGTACACAAACACTGCGACCCAGGCAAAAGACATTAAAGTAACCGCTGTCATAAAAAAATAAAAGAATTTTTTTCCCAGAAATTTTTTTATCATTCCGGTCAGCTGTAAACCGCCGGTTCTTACGGAAATCATTCCACACATATAATCGTGAACTGCTCCCATAAATATGCATCCCAAAGGAACAATTATAAAAACCCATGGCCCAAACAAAACCCCTTGTATTGCAGCAAGTACTGGCCCCATGCCTGCAATATTCATCAAATGAATTATCATATTTTTCCAAAGTGGTATAGGTACATAATCAACTGCATCATAATTTTTGATTGCCACTGTCTGTTCATCTTCCGGCCCGAATTGACTATCAACGTATTTTGAATATGTTAAATATCCTATTATAAGTATTATTAATCCTATTAAAAATAATATCATTTTTCTTTGTCCTTATTTGACATATATCAAATGCATTTCACAATTTTTACAATCACATTCTACTTTAAATTTATTATTATTAACCTTGTTTTGTATAATCCATGGCTCTTTCGGCATATCTTTGGGATTTGTTTTGGAACAGTATCCGAGCTCATATTTTAAACAGTATCTTGAATTGAATACCTTCATACCTTCAATATTTTCTGTATTTTCCATTGCTGTATCAATTTGTTCAACTCCATGTCTGCGATAAAATTTTTCTGCATAACTGTTTGTTACATTATCAAGATATGTTAAGTGTTTTTTGGGGTATGGAATATTGTTCTTTTTGATTTCACATTTTATAACAGGACGATTTTTTGCTCGTTCTTCCCGTAACTTCTCAAATAAAACCGTTCGGACTGTTTCCACACTTTCTATATATATATCTGTTTTTGAATTTACAAAATCAATAACAAATTCAATATCGTCATTTATTACAAAAAATTTGTCCTTTATATCATCTTTTTTTATTAACATTGACCCTTTTTGAATTTCTATGGAAATTTTGTTGTCATCTTCGTCTTTTGCTGAAATTATATATCCGCCTTCTTTTTCTTCTATATTTAAAGTTACGGAAATAACCCTATAATTTACGGAATCTTCTACTTCTTTAAATCCTTCCGTATATATGTATCTGTACAACTCAAGACCGTTTATATCATCTTTTATGTCAGAACATGTATATAACCCATTTTTTTCATCTGTAATTTCAAGCGATTTTACATGTTGATTTTCAACTTTATAACGAAGTCTGTCTCCTTTTGTTAATTTATATTCATCATTATCTAACATAAATTGATTATTTTTAAAATTGACAACTTTGCCGACTCTTGTTCCTACAAGAACGTCTTTTGAATACATTTCCTTTTTTCTACCGTAAAAAAAGAAATCTGTAAGCCCTTTTGTAAAATTCTTTGAAAAATCAGGTTCAAAACCCAATATACAACGACCCGAAGACAGTCTTTTTACATTTTTTCGCTTCGATACAACGTCATTTGCTATGATATTATAATTTGCCACAGAGTTTTTAACGTGTTTTAAATCTTTCTCCCGTCCTGCTATTTTGAACGAATAAACTCCGGCGTCAACTAATTTTATTGTTTCTTCCGGAAGATTTAAAAATCTTAAATTTAACAGCCTGTCATTTTCAACAATCAATCTGCCATCTGCATCAAATAAATCGTAACAACTCATGCATCGTTCCGTACAAACACCATGATTTGCCGAATTATAATGACTTTGTTCGACTGATTTTCCCATAGAAAGATTTTCTGCGTATGACAGATAGCATTTTCCGCTGTATCCGACACATAAATATCCGTAACAGAATACTTCCAAATCTATATTTGTATATTCTGAAATCTCTCGAATTTCATTGTACGTAAGTTCTCTCGGAAAAATAATCCTATACACTCCGACATCTTCAAAAAATTTACATACCTCTTTTGTAAAACATCCTGTATTTGTTCCTAAAAATATTGGTACAGGAGGTAAATCAAGCTCTAAAATTCCTACATCTACAACAATAAATGCATCAACTCCGATTTCATATAATTCCCATATTAAAGACTTCATCTCCTCAAAATCTTTGTCCGTATATAAAAGACAATTTATGGGAACATAAACTTTTGCCCAGTATCTGTGTGCATATTCAACAAGTTTTTTTATATCATCTAATGCATTTCCGTAATCGTGCCTCATAGAGTATTTCGGCGCTCCTATATATATAGTGTCGGCTCCGCACTTGATTGCTTCTTTTGCATATTCAAAATTTTTTCCCGGTGCCTGAATTTCTATACAGATATTTCTTTTTGCCATAATCATACATCCTTGTTATTTATATAAATTTTCAATAACGTCTTTATAAATTTCACAAACTTTTCGGTATTTAATTTTTAAAGTATTCGTAAGACATCCGTTTTCTTCGGAAAATTCTTCCTCTATAAAATATACTTTTTTCACTTTTTCATAATAATGATAATGCTCTTTTTGTGATACTAAAGAATTAATTTCATCAATTAAAAATTCTTTGAATTTTTCGTTTTTATTGGGATTACAAGCTTTCATACCTCTTGCTATGCACCATTTCTCGTATGCATTTTTGTTCAAAGAAATTAATGCAGCTAAATAAGGTTTTCCATGTCCTACAATAACACTTTGATTAATATATACGGAACTGTTCATTTGATCTTGAATAGCAGGAGCATAAACATTGAATCCGTTCATCATTACTATAACATCATCATATCTTGATAAAATCACAAGATAATCATCAGGATATGCATAAGCTAAATCACCTGTTATCAACCAACCGTCATCGGTCAAGGCTTTTTTTGTTGCTTCGGGATTATTGTAATACCCTTTCATAACTTCAGGCCCTTTCAGCATTAATACCCCTTTTTCCATGTACGGAAGTTTTTCAAATGTTTCCGGATTTACTATTTTATATTGTGTTTTGCTAAATGGAACACCTACTGTATAAGGACGCTCTTTTTGATCTTGCAATGTTGTATGTGTTGTTAAACCTGTAGTTTCTGTCATTCCGTAATGCTGTGCAAATCTCACTCCTATTATGCTGTAAAAATCTTCCGCATTATTGGCAAAACTTGCAGAGCCAATGCTAAGAATACCTTCGTCTTGAATGAATTGATTGCGAATTTCTTTATATATCAATTTGTCTTGTATGTTTCTTATCTTTGTAAGAAATTTCTCGCATAAACCTAAAAATCCTCCTGGATTGATATTTGTTTTTCTCCTGCTGTATAAAAATCTTTGCATCTTTAAGATTTGTTTGGAAACTGCATAATTTAAATCAAATATAATTTTGAAAATACGACCCTTTGAAATTATATAGTTATTTATTTTTGTAAGCATTGTCATAACAATTTTCGGCGCACAATGCAATAAATCAGGTTTTAGCTCTCTTATTTTATCAAAAAACAACTTGTATTGTGTATAAACTATCTTGCAGCCAATTGAAACGGCATACAGATTGAAGGTTTTTCCTCCGGCACTTGCAAGCGGAAATGTTTCTAAAAATACTTTAGGCTTTTCACCTTTTAAAAATCTGTTGATTTCTTCAACTTGATATGCCATTCCGTAATTTACCAAAATTGCACCTTTCGGCATTGATGATGTACCCGAAGTATAGTGAATGTAACATACGTCTTCGGGATTGTTTTTATAATCGGAAAAATAATCTTTATTTTCATCAAAATTTGCTAATATATCCGAAAAATATTTGATTGCACCGTTTTGTCCTTCCCGGCTCTGTGTACCGGTATATAATATCAACTTTGTTTTATTAATAAAATCAGTATCTTTGTTTATAAAGTAATTTATTAACTCAAAACTGTCACTGATTAATACTGAAGATTCACTGTTATGATAAATGTATTCAAGTTCACTTACGGTGTTTTGAGAACTTTTTGCGACACTGATTCCTCCCAAACAAATTCCTGCCTGTTCAATAATCAGCCAGTGAGGAAAATTTTGAGCAAAAAAACATATCTTATCACCTTTTTTTATGCCTAAATTTTTAAATACTTCCAC
>CANQLA010000017.1 GCA_947624605.1 Candidatus Gastranaerophilales bacterium
GGATAGAATGCTTCCTTCCGACCCCTCAAACCCAAACACCAAGCCAACTTGGCAAAAATTCCTTTCTATCCGTTCAAAGCATACTGGACGTTAAATAATAACTGGACGTTAAATAATAATAATAATAATAATAATAATAATATACAATATTTGACGATAAAATTCTTATATTAAAAAACGGAGAAGGCGGGATTCGAACCCGCGGTGGAGTCGCCCCCACACAGACGTTCCAGGTCTGCACCTTAAACCGCTCGGACACCTCTCCTTTCCGTTTATTTCTCCTTATTTTTACTATGATTTTTCTCTATTATACTTTTCTTGTTCAATATTGTATCACATCATATTATATATTCAAGTTTCTGTTTATTTTATTATTTCTCACTTAATTTTTTATTTTTTTCTCTAAATTTTTCTAAACATTTTAATAAAAAAATTTTTTTCTTCAATTGTATTTCTTTTTGTAAAGGTTTCAGTTCGATTTGAAATTTTACCAATTTTAACTCCTTTTTTTCTGCCCACCACTTCGCCAGCCTCCACGACAGAAACCTGAACCTTTAATGTATTTTAAGCCATAAAATAACCTTTCTTTTTCTCTTTACACTTGAATTTTTTTTAAAATTGTTTAAAATATAAATAAAGGCAAGGGTGTGACCTGCACCCTCACCACCCTTTTTTAAAGGGCTTTGATTGTATGAACTATTACTAATATTAGTAATAGTTCTTTTTCGTTAATTTCAATTAGCTTTTTCGCCTACTTTCTTTGCTAATTGAATTTTGACTTTATTTAATTTTCAAAGTTCATTATACTATTATAACAGCTTATTATAGATATAAATGCATGCAATTAATACAGAATACTAATATTTAGTTACATTGCTTTAGTTGGATACAAATAAAAGAATATTTTAGTCCAAAAAATTAACAATAAGAGAGAAAAAATACGGGATTTTTCGACTATTTTTCAGTAAAAATTTGAAAACTCAGCAAAATTAAGGAATAAAAACAGAAAATAAATTAAGTAATAATTTTTAGAAAAAATTCACAGGCTATTTTTAACTCTTGGATTTTTTCAAATATGTATATATTGTTAGCGTCAGTAATTTGTTGTATTATTTTCTGGGTTAAAAGTTCAAACGTTGTCCCTTTAAGTGCATTTTTCTCATTTTGTTTAAATCAAATATAAGACTAAAGACGGCATTAAGCTCTAAGAGTGAGTAAAATCACTCTTTTTTATTTATAAATTTAATATTTAATAATATATAAAAAAATTCTTAAAACTCGTGAAACAAAAAACAAAAAATTTCTCAAACTTCACGACACATTACATTATCACTACAATATTTTATCTCCGCTTTGCATATCCTTACTATCTTTCTATGCGTCTTGCTGACATATCACTTTCTTTAAAAACATTCTGCATAATCTTATAATCAAACTACAGGTTAATATGAGGTGAAACTTCTATATTGGTTTCCTTATCAAATACAACTCAAAAAACATTTAGACTTCCTTTATCTCTTCATATTTGTAATCTCTGGCGAACAAAACAATCCTGTGAATTGTTTTGCAAAATAATTTTTACTCCCGTTTGTAATCCCGTATAATTTTTCCATTTACTTTTATATGACAAAATTGATATTGTTACCAAATATCATTATAATAACTTTACAATTTTAATAATCTTTTGTTGGTTTTGTCTGAAACAAAACCTTTTTTATTGATTTTTCTTAAAAATTATTAATACAAACTTTTATGCACAAGAGCTGCTGTTAATATATCTATTCAAATCCAACTTAATACGTTTGTTTAAATAATGTATTAGTTCAAATCATTAATTTCTCATCAATAAGATTAAATTTGCTGTGAAAATACAGAACAATATTAATCTTATATTAACATGATATTATACACCCTTACGAATAAGAGTGGACAAAATCAACATACAACAAATGGCAGAAGCAATCCAAAACCAAAAAGCACCATTCCATCCGTGCAAATCGATAAAAAAGCCGGTTCCTGCACCGGAGAGCATTGCACCTATATATCCGGATAACCCGCAAAAACCTGTAGCAGCTGAAGCTACTTTTTTTGAGCCTGATTCTACTGCACAAATACCGCCAACAAGCATTTGAGGACCTGCAACAAAAAATCCCATACCGGCTAAGCATATTACATCTACGATGTTTCTTAAACTTCCCGAAAATTGATTATTCATTATTATAAAAATACTTGCTGCACAACCTGCAAGAAAAATTAAATTAACAGGCGTCCTTTTACCTTTGAATAATTTATCTGACAAAAATCCCGCTGAAATAGCTCCCCAAATTCCAAAAAATGCAAGCGAACCAAATTTCTTTGTTGCAAGCTCCATTGAATCACCTCTGTCTACAAGAAATTTTATAATCCAATCTTCCGTACCGTATCTGCAAATATAAACAAATACGTATGCTAAAGCTAAAATCCAAATAGTTTTATTAAAAAATATATATTTTTTTAAAATATCAAAATAGGACATGTGAGCTTCTTCATCAGCTTCTTCAGGAGACGGTTTTACACCTTCTCTATATTCTTCAACTTCAGGAAGTCCCATCGTTTGCGGTTTATCGTGCATGGTCATGTAAGTAAAAACAGACATAAGAATATTAATAACTCCTGGGATAATAAAGGCAGCTCTCCAACCGAAATGAACAATACACCATCCGGCAAGAAGAGCACCTAACATAGTTCCAAACTGGTGAGATGTAGACCATAATGCCCATTTTGTTCCTCTTTCGGTGTTAGAAAACCAAAAAGCAAGAGCTTTTGCAATTCCCGGAAAACCCATAGATTGAAACCATCCGTTAATTCCCCAGCAAAATGCCATAATAAAAAGCAAAAGAGGCATTCCAATCGTATCTATATATTCCAAATTCGGAAATACTGATGTTATTACATTTACTATTTCAGGACTAAATCCGAGAATAATATTGGAAATAGCGGAAATTAATAAAGCAGCTGTCATAAATTTCTTAGCATCTGCTTTATCTGCAATCATACCGTTAATAAATTTCCCGAATGCATAAGTAAAATATAAAGCAGTCGCCAACAATCCTAACTGTAAATTAGAATAATGAAATTCTTCCTGGATTGCAGGTAATGCAGGACTGATATTCTTTTTCGTCAGATGAAAAACCGTATAACCGATAAAACTTGCTGAAAATACATCTATACGATATCTTTTATACTTTTTGTCAATAATCGCTTTATCTTCACTAACGGGAAGAATAGGCGGTGCCTTAAAATAATTTCCTATTGCTTTAAACATATCAAAACTTCCTTATTGTATTTCAGAATTTTAATTTATAATTTATTATTACATAAAATTTTAATTATAACAAACTTTTATTTCTTAGTATTTAAAAAATAAGACTCTGCTTGCATTAGTCATCTGTTCTTTCGTTTGTTGCTCAGGTCAAATATTTTCAATTTTCATATTATCTTTCCAAACAAACATTATGAAAATTATAACTTTTGAATGTAACAAATAATTTAACCACACTTATATTACTGTATAATACAACAAATGAACTTCGACTTTTATATATTACGGTCATATAGTTTACAACAAAATCTTGACAAAGGTGATTATAATGATTAATATCTTATCTGAGGTAAATCAGATGAAATATTTAAGTTATTCAATGGATATATTGTTTAGTGTTTTATTATCTTTTTCCATTATAACAATATTGAAGTATAGAACTATATTCCAAAAAATATATTTTCCTATAGATTTATTCCCTGAGCTTTGGCTCTGTTATATGTTTATATTTCTATTACGTAAAAATACCCCCCAAGGACACAAATATATTAATTTATTTTTCTTAGGAATAATCTTTTTATTTATTTCTACAAATTTTTTAACGCTATTAAGTACAATAGCGTTATATTTATTGATATTTTGCGGTTTTTATATGCTATATACGGTATTATTCGGCATAATTTCATTGTTTTTAAGGTTAGGATATCTGAAAATATTATCCTTTAATGAAAACTTGTGTATAAAACACAGCAGTAATTTGTTTTATAATCATTGCCGAATTTTTGAGGGAATGGATGCATTTTTATTTTCTAAACCTGCATATATTTACACCGAAAATATAGGTATATAACAAATGGCTGTCTGTATCTTCAATTATTATCTTACTTTCAATTTTAATAAAAATAAAGCACTTTTTATATTGCGGAATGTTTACAGGAGATGAAGCAAATCTTATAATTCCTTTATTGCAGTACAAAATACAAAACATACTTTTCTGTTATGATGAACAAATATGCCCTCCTTTACTTTTATTCTGCCAAAAAATTATAGCAAATTTATTTGGTATCAATGAATATACTATGCGGTTAATTCCTTGTTGTGCCGGAATACTTGGTTGTATTTTGTTCCACATTTTAGCGGCAAGATTTTTAACTTCAAAAATATCAATCCTTTTTGCAGATTTTTTATTTTGTACGAATATGGCAATATTTGAATTTTCTGCTTTATTTAAGCCCTATATTATTGATGTATTGTTTGCAATCATAATACTTATTTTAACCAAAAAAGTAATTCTTGATAATTATGATATATATAAACCGAAATACTTACTTTTATTTACCGTATTTAGTTTTATATCTTTTCTTTCATCTTTCACATCAGTATTTTTAATTGCTTCTTTATTTTTTTGCCTTATAATAAAATTTATTATAAGTAGAAATAAAAATATTAAGACGAACATATTGCCGGCAATCGTACTAATAATAATTAATTGTATTTTTCTTGAAGTATATTATATTTTCTATCTTCACCAAATTCATAATTGGGAGCATTTATATATATGTTGGCATGTCGATTATGGCTTTTTCCCTAATACAATTAGAGAATTAGCTCAATTAGTAAACTTTTTTTTTGATGATGCAACTTATTTTGGAATATGTAAAAACAATTGTTTAATAATTGCATCTTCCGTATTATTTATACTTGGGATAATTTCATTTTTTGTACAAATCAAGCAGAATAAAGAAAATAGAAAAAATGAATTTTTTAAATTTTTAATATTAATATTGCCTGTTATAATAGTACTTATATTTTCGCTATTTGGACTTTATCCATTTCAACACAGACTGGTATTATTTTTATTACCCGCAATAATTTTAATTATATGTAATTCTATAGAATTATTCGGTGGCAAAAATATTATGGTAAGTTTAATATTTATAACAGGTTTTATAATAAGTTTTTCTGTATATATATTTAACACACAAATTTTAAAAATATATAAAAACTTTTTAAAAGATAACACATCAATATTTTATATGCCTGACTGGAGACCATTATATCTATATATGAAAGATAAAATAACAGAGGATGATTTATTAATTATAAAACCATATTATATGATGCAAATGTATGTATATAATCACATGTATCAATACAAGCCAAAAAATATAATTATAACAGGTGATTATCCGAAATTATTAGATGTAAACAATACGGATTACATAATCTCGAGAATAAAAAAATATAATTATTTTTATATGTTAGAAATTGAGGAAAATCTTGAATATATAAAAGAACTACAATATTATATTAAAGCAAATTACACCTGTGAAATAATTACAAGATATGATTATATAAAATTTGTTAAATGTACATATAAAGATAACAGAAAGGATTTAAATACCGGACGGGAAAAAAGAAACTTTACGGTATAATTTTTATGAAAAAAATATTATTTTTTAATCTGGTACTTATATTAATTATATTTATTTTTGCAGAATTAATATGTTTATTATATGAATGTCAAATAATATACAAAGAAGGTTTGAACGTAGGAGATTCAAAAGCATATATTGCGAGAAATTTAAAGCATTTTGTGTTATCTGAGTATTTTGAAAGAGGATTTAATTTTCATACAAGAACACCAAGTATTATTAAAAATTCAAAAAAGCCATCTATTCTAATATTAGGTTGTTCATTTGCATACGGTTGGTTGTTAGATGAAAAAGATTGCATTCATAATATTTTATCACAAAAAACAGGCAGATCGGTATATAATATTGGCGTGGGATCAGCTTCTCCAAGAGAAATGTTATATATGTTGGAAAATCGAACAGATATTCCGCACCCTCCGGTCGAATACATAATTTACATTTTTATAGACGACCATATAAGAAGACTTTATTATGATTTAAATATTAATGTTCCTCATTATAAAACAGAAAATAAAACTCAAAAATTAGTTCAACAAAAAGACAGATTATACAAACATACGTTTTTATATAAGGATTTTGAATTATACAAATATAAAACGGCAAATAAAGAAGCAAAGAATAAATTATTTAGTACATATATAAAGCAGATAAAAAAACAAACAGAGCAGTTATATCCAAAAAGTAAGTTTGTTATTATATTATATCATGAAAATAATGAAGTAAATTGGAAAGATATAGAAAACGAAGGCGTAAAATTAATCCACATAAACCAAGACCAAAAGTATGATAATTCCGAGTATAAAACAACAGACAACATACACCCTAACGGAAAAGCGTGGAGAGAAATTGTTCCTATTGTAATAAAAGAATTAAAATTATAAAAATTTAAATAGTATTATCTTGCAAAAAAAAAATTATGATGTAAGATAATACTTGTCAGAAAAATTAGACCCTTAATAAACATGAGCTTAAAGATTCGTTAAAATCTTGAGAGTTTGTCATGTTTTTTTATTTGTATAGAAATTAATTTACAAAGAAAGGTAAAAAAGTGGAAGAAACACAAGAAACGCAAGAAGTACAAGAAACGCAAGAAATAAGTAGTGAAGTGAAAGAAGTTACACACAAAAGAAGGAAGAAAATAGAAAGCAGAGAAGACATTGCAACAACACAATCAGAATGGAAAGAACATGTAATACAAATAAGGCGTGTAACAAAAGTTGTCAAAGGCGGAAAGAAATTAAGTTTCAGAGCAATTGTGATAGTAGGAAACAAGAATGGTCAAGTAGGTGTAGGATGTTCAAAAGCATCAGAAGTAATAACAGCAATACAAAAAGCGGTAGCAGACGGAAGAAAGAACCTAATAGACGTAAGAGTATTTAAAACAACAATTCCGCATCCGATAACAGGTCGTTCCGGAGCTGGCAGTGTAATGCTAAGACCGGCATCACAAGGTACGGGAGTAATTGCAGGCGGAGCAGTACGTGCGGTACTTGAACTTGCGGGTATTGAAAATATATTAAGCAAATCATTGGGATCCAAATCGCCGTTGAATGCAGCTAATGCAACTATAAACGCACTTAAATCATTAAGAAACTTCAAAGAAATTGCAGAAAAAAGAGGTATTTCTCTCAACAATATGCTTAATTAATAAGGGGAATTGAACAATGTCAGATAAAACCATTAAAATTAAACTTAAAAAGAGCCTTATTGGTACAACAAAAGAACAAATAAAAATTGTAAAGGCATTAGGGTTACATAAAACAAATGACGTAGCGGAACACACGAAATCAAAAACAATAATGGGAATGATAAATCGTATTCCGCATATGTTAGAAGTTGTTGAATAATCAAATAACGAAAGGTATATAAAATGTCAGAACAAATAACATTGGAAGATTTAAGACCGGCAGAAGGTTCAACATCCAAAACGAAAAGAGTCGGACGAGGACGTGCATCGGGACATGGTAAAACATCTTGCCGAGGAAATAACGGAGAAGGTCAAAGATCCGGTCGTTCTTCAAAGAGAGGCTTTGAAGGAGGACAAATGCCCGGATACAGACAAATGCCGAAATTAAAAGGATTTACAAATTTTAATGCCATAAACTATGCGGAAATTAATATTAGTGATATAGCAAAATCAGGATTGAAAGAAGTTGATATAGAAGTATTAAAAGCTTGTAAAAAAGCTCATTCTTCAGCTGATGAACTGAGAGTTTTGGGTAATGGAGAGATTTCAAATGCAGTAACAGTAAAAGCAAGATATTTTACACCCTCTGCAAAAGAAAAGATAGAACAAGCAGGCGGAAAGGCTGAACTAGTATAATGCAACAACCAAAAATACAACCACCAAGTATTGATGATTTAAAGTCAATGTTTCAAATGTCAGGTTTGAAGCAAAAACTCATTTTTACTTTTTTTATGATGTTAGTATTTCGTTTTTGTACACAAATTCCACTTTTTGGTATTAATAATTTAAATTTTCTGAATATAGCAGGCGGAGAAAATATTATCGGTTTTTTGGATATGTTTTCAGGCGGTGCGTTGGGCAACGTATCAATAATAGCGTTGGGAATAGGACCATATATTACATCATCTATTGTAATGCAGTTGCTTGCAGTAGTTATACCGCAGCTTGAACAACTTCAAAAAGAAGAGGGTGAAGCCGGCAGAAGAAAAATTTCTCAATATACAAGATTATTTACAGTAGTAATAGCAATATTTCAATCACTTGTTTTTGTTCTTTTTCTTACAAGAAATGCAGAAACCACACTTATGCCAAATGTAAATCATTTTTTGTTTATAGTCGGTTCTATATCCATATTAACAGCAGGTGCAGTATTTACTATGTGGCTTGCCGAATTGATGACGGAAAGAGGAATTGGAAACGGTGCTTCTATGATAATTTTTTGGGGAATTTTATCGAGAATTCCGTTTTATTTTGAAAAGACAGCAAAAATAGTAACAGATGAACCTCGTTTACAATTTGGTTTGGTTATACTTTTGCTGATATTTTTCGCAACGATGATATTAATTGTAATAATGCATGAAGCAGCAAGAAAAATTATTATTGTAAATCCGAAACGCCAAGTAGGAAATAAAGTTTACGGAGGTATGAATACCTATATTCCGTTTAAACTTAATCCTGGAGGAGTAATGCCGATTATTTTTGCGGTTGCGGTACTATTATTTCCGACAACAGTTCTGGAAGTTGCAGGACAATCATCGTTTTTAAAAGGTCCGCTAAAAGATTTAATGCTTTGGTTATCCACATATTTCAATCCGTCGACAATTAGTTATAATATAATTTATTTTCTGCTGATAGTTTTGCTAACATTCTTTTATGCATCAATTATCCCTAATATGCAGCCAAAAGAAATTGCAAATAATCTCAAGAAATATGGTTCATCAATACCCGGTATAAAACCCGGCAGACCTACGGCAGAAGCCCTTGACAGAATTCTCAGCAGAATTACGTTAATAGGTGCTTTGGGTTTGGGTATAATTGCACTCATTCCTTCATTTGCGGCAAAAATTACCCTTATAACTACATTACAAGGTTTAGGTGCAACTTCACTTATAATTATGGTTGGAGTAGCTTTAGACTTTTTAAATCAGGTAAAGACCCATCTGTTATCGAAAAGTTATGAAAGTTTTTTGAAGGATAGATAAAAAAAATATATATAAAGCTTTATTTGTATTTATAAAAACAAGAGGTAAATAAAATTTGTTTACCTCTTATATTTTATGTTATAATCAGCTTGAAGCAAAGTAATGAGGAAAAAAATGAAAACAGAACTTATAATGGTAGGTCCACCTGCAAGCGGCAAAGGTACCCAAACAAAAAAACTTGCGGCAGATACAGGTTTAAAACATGTTGATACAGGATCTATGCTCAGAGAAGCAGTTGCAAATTGTACGGAGGCAGGCAAAATTGCCAAACAATATATGGATAAAGGTCAATTGGTTCCTGTTGATATTGTCGCCAAAATCATAAAAGAAAGACTTTCAAAAGACGATTGTAAAAATGGTTTCATATTGGATGGATTTCCAAGAAGTCCGGAACAAGCAAAAATTTTAGATAAAATTTTAGAAGAAATTGACTGTAACGAACAGGTAACATTAAAAGTAATTTACTTTGATATTCCTATGAATAATCTTGTTGAAAGAATTGTAAACAGGCGTTCGTGTTCATCTTGCGGTGCAATTTTCAATATTAAAACCATGACTTTGAAAAATGTTGGAAAATGTGATATTTGTAACGGTGAACTTATTCAAAGAGCAGATGATAATGAAGAAACGGCAAAGTCAAGATTTAACACATATTTTGAGCAAACGGCACCTTTGATAGATATGTATGAAAAAAGAGGCAACTTGGTTAAAATTAATGCAACAGGTACAATTGATGAAGTATATGAAAATCTGAAAGCGGCTATAAAACAATGAGTGTAAAAAGAAAATCAGGATATGAAATCAAATTAATGCGTGAAGCAGGAAAAGTAGTTGCTTTAGTCCATTCTGAAATGAAAAAAATTGTGAAACCCGGTGTAACAACCAAATATCTTAATGATATTGCTTATCAAGTCATTAAGGATAATAAGTGCGATCCTACATTTTTAGGTTACAACGGTTTTCCTGCCACCATCTGTGCTTCCGTTAACGAAGAAGTGGTACACGGTTTTCCGTCAGATAGGATTTTAAAAGATGGAGATATAATCAGTATTGATGTCGGAGCTACATACAGAGGATATGTAGGCGATTCTGCCTGGACATATCCTGTCGGAGAAATTTCTCAAGATTGTAAAAAACTTTTAGAAATAACTGAAAAATCACTGTACGCCGGATTATCCAAACTTAAATCAGGAAATATTTTAGACGATGTTTCAGGTGCAGTTGAAGATGTTGCTAATGAATATCATTACAGTATTATCAGACATTACGGCGGACACGGTGTAGGTCAAAATATGCATGAAGAACCTTTCGTTTTTAATTACAGGACAAACAATAATTTATTATTAAAAACAGGTATGACTATTGCTGTTGAACCTATGCTTACTCTTGGCGGTGATGATGTTGAAGTATTAGGTGACAATTGGACAGTTGTAACAAAAGACAAATCTTTCGCAGCACATTTTGAACATACCTGTGCCGTAACAGAAAGTGGTGCGGATATTTTGACTAAATTGTAAAGATGAGCTGATAGTATAAAGGAAATAACCAATGATACAAATGAGAGTAATGGGTATAGCTATTGATACAAGGACAGGTAATCCTATTGTGGTTTTAAATGATTTAAATAACAGAAAGGCTTTGCCTATATGGATAGGTTCTGCCGAGGCAAGTTCCATTATCAGAAAAATAGAAAATATAAAAGTTCTCCGTCCAATGACGCATGATTTAACTATCAATTTTATAAAAGCAGTCGGTTATGATATAGAAAAAGTTGAGATAAATGATGTAGATAATGAAACTTACTTTTCTACTATTTACATATCAAATAAAGAAGGTAAAGTCATAGAGGTTGATGCAAGACCATCTGACGCAATAGCTCTGGCATTAAGAGCAGATGCTCCTATTTATGTTACAGAAAATGTTCTCATGGATGGTTCCGTCACTTGTGATGCACAAAAGGATGAAGAAGAAGCACAGGAATTTAGAAACTTTGTACAAAGTATAAAACCGTCAGATTTTGAAAGATTATTAAAAGATAATAATGATACGGATTGTTAAAATCGTTAAATTCCGATAGGTTTAATTCTATCAACGGAAAAAAATTTAGGATAAATTTGATTTTTATCGTAAACTGTTTTAATATTTTGTTTGCTTTTCTTTTTTAAAGATTTTTTTAACCCAAGTGCACAAAGTCCAACAGGTATTTCATCTTGAAAACATTTAAGCAAGTTTACTTTTACAAAGTCCATTTACAACTCCTCTATAATATTGTATCATATAGTTTATTAATGATAAAAAACAAAAAGACAATAATTTTAGAAAGAGGAAAATTATGGCAAAAGTTACAAAAGATATGAGCATTATAGATATTGTGCAAAATCATCCGGAAACTCTTGAAGTTTTTGCAAAATACGGTATGGGATGTATAGGTTGTGCTGCTGCAAAATTTGAAAATCTTGAAGCAGGTGCAAAAGTTCACGGTTTTGATGCTGATGAAATGGTTGCGGAAATTAATCAACTCATAGGAGAATAATCATAGTAAATTAACAATTTAAAAATAAGCTGTGGTTTTTTTTGAAAAATACAATTAAACTTACAGCTTATTTTTCTGAGTATTATTTTTATTATATATTGGAATAATCAACATCCAGATATTCAGAATTTTCCTTTGATAAAAATACGGATGTAAATTTTTCAATGTCTACCGGACGACCAAATAAAAATCCTTGAGCAATTTGACAACCCGCTTGTTTTAAAAATATTGCCTGCTCAGGTGTCTCCACACCTTCTGCTACTGTTTGCAAATTAAGTTCATTTGCCATTGCTAAAATATTTTTAACAACAATCTTTCCCTTCTCATCCAGTATAGCATCTGTTATAAATCCTCTGTCAAGTTTCAAAACATCTACTGGTAAGTACCGTAATGTGTTAAGAGAAGAATACCCCGTGCCAAAATCATCCATAGCTATTGTAAATCCATAAGATTTCAGTTTTTCTATTACTTGAGTAAAACGATTTTCATTATTCAAACAAGCAGACTCAGTCAATTCAAGCTCTATATATTTCGGATCAATATTATAATCTTTTACCAATCTTACTAATTCAGAGATAAAAGCATCATTGTTTAAATGAAGCCTTGATACATTTACTGAAACAGGAAATAATTTTTCTCCCGCAGCATTTAAATTTGCCAAATATTGACAAGCTTGCTGCCAAATACTTTTGTCAATTTCCATAATGAAGCCATTCCTTTCAAATAAAGGAATGAATTCTCCGGGCGGTATAATACCCTTCTGGGGATGAATCCATCTGACTAATGCCTCAGCACCCTTTAATTCCATATTATTCAAATCAAATTTTGGCTGTAAATACATATTAAATTGTTTGGATTCCAATGCTGAATACATTTCATCTTCTATAGCCTTATTTTGAAACATCTCTGCTCTGTATGTATCATCGTAAAATTGTATATTTGACATTATGTTGTCTTTCAATGAACGTTTTGCTATAGACGCTCTGTCATTCATTTGTACCAAAGAACCTGTTTTATCATTTATTAAATATATTCCGAATATTGCATATAACTTAGATGTAACTTTATAATCTTCTTCCGCTGTCAAATTCTGCATAACCGTAGAGTTATAAGTCTTTATATCATCTAAAATTTTATTTATAAAATATTTTGTTATATACTCTTCTTTTTCATATTGATATAAAATCAGAAACGTTGCCGCAAAATCCCTGGTTACAATGCTCTTATCTGTTACGTTTTTCTTTATTATATTATAAACATCTTTTAAAATGTCATTAGCTTTTTCTAATCCGTATAGTTCGTTTATAATCTTGAATTTTGTTATATCCATTGAAATCATAGCAAAATTTTCATCTTCTGAACTGTTATCAAGCGTTAAACGAGCATCAAGCAAAAATTTATTTTTGTTTATTCCTCCCGTAATATCATCTAAAAATGCCGTTTTATATATTGTAGCTTCATTTATTTTATGTAACTTATTTGTATATCTGATTAATGATATTAAAAATAATCCTAAAAATACTATAATACCTATTACAACATATAATAATATATCAATATACAAAATTATAACTCGTCTTGGAATTATACTCAAAACAAAAAGATTTTGATCTGTTAATATAGGAACAAACGATGCAACGTAAGTTACACCGTCAGTGTCTTTGTACAAGAAAGCATAATCTTCTCCTTTGAATAATCTTTCGAGAATTTCATCTTTTGTTACATCAATAAAATCCTTATTATTTTCAAAAAAGTTGTTTAATTTAGACTTACTGTCAGGTGATTTTATAATATAATTACCATTTCTGTCTATAATATCTGTATAAGCATTACCTTTAAAATTATTATACTTTAGGATTTTTTGCATGGCAGTACCGTCTGACATAGAAGCTAATACCCCTATAACTGAAGATCTGTTCTGATTATAAACAGGGGTATAATACTCATTTACAAAACCGGCAGGAGCTTCTTCATTTTTTATCATATGAGCAAAACAAGGTCTGCCTTCCATAGCTTCCTTAAAACAATGTCTATGATTTAAATTTATTATAGGAAGCTTTCCTTTACCATTTTGTACAATAAGAGATTTTCCGCTCGGATAGATATATGCCAGTCTGTGATAATTATCATTTTGTATATTCCTGAACAAAAAATCATATACCGTACTATCGTTAGCATTTCCACCTTCAGCAGATAATTTTGCCGATAATAACCTTAATTCGTAAAGTTGATTATTTACTCTTCCTCTGAGGTTTGATGCTGTTTGTACCGCTATCGTTTTAAAATAATCCTGAACTGCTATTTCTTGGCGTTTAATTACCTTATTTGATGCATATATAGAAAAAGATACCAATATACAAATAAATAAAATTACATATATGTATATTTTAGTAACTATAAATTCTTTATTGTATAATAACTTTAATTTATCCATAAATATCACCTAATCAATAACAATATAACATAAAGTTGGATGTATAAATTGTTTTGAAAACAAAAATGTTACATTTTATAAAATATACTTGTTTATTAATCCCAAGTAATCTTTTATTTAAATTGCACCATAATATTTTTTTGTGATAAAATTAAAAACAGAAATATGACTAAATTTGCAGTAAAATTATTAAAAAATCAATATTTTCCCGTACAAATTCCGGAATCGGTTAATGTACAACATGGAGATTATGTTATAATCCGAACAGAAAAAGGAGATGAATGTGCGAAGATTTTTGCTGTTTCTCCTCAAATTTCAGCTATTTGGGACAAACATAAACCTGAAATTCTTCCGCTTATAAAAGTTTTAAATAATGAAGAATTAAAAATACTTGACGAAATAAAAAAGGAAGAATATAAAGCATACAAAATATGTCAGGATTTAATTAAAAAATTAAACCTTGTAATGAATTTAATTGATTGCAGATACACATTTGATAAGAAAAAATTATCTTTTTATTATACAGCACCTGAAAGAGTAGATTTTAGAAACTTATTAAAAGAACTTACTCAAACATTTAAAAGAGTAAGAATTGATTTAAGACACATTGGGGTAAGAGATGAAACATCTTTGTGTCAAGGTTGCGGATTATGCGGACAACCATATTGCTGTTGCTCTTTTAAACGTCAATTTGAATCTATAAATATAAAATTAGCGAGAGATCAGGGAATGCCTATTACTCCTGGCAAAATTTCCGGAACTTGCGGCAGGTTATTATGTTGTCTGAATTATGAATATCCTAATTATGTGGAAGAAGCCAAACATTTAGCTCCCGTAGGTTCAAATGTATTAACTCCCGACGGATTAGGCTGTGTTGCAGCCGTCAATTTTCTAAACAGAAAAATCAGCGTAAAACTTCAAGATGGTAAGACAAAAGATTATATGCAGGATAACCTTGAATTAGTGGATACTGACTTAAACATAGAAATTGATAACCCTATAATTTATGAAGATACAAACGATTTTTCCAATGCTGATATCAAATTACTTGAGGACGATTCAAACAGCTCTACAGGTAATGTTTAAACGTTAATTGAAGGTAAACTTACCGTAAATACAGTTTTTCCACCATTTGAACAAACCGAAATGCTTCCGTTGTGAGCTGTAACTATTTTATTTGCACAATATAGTCCTAACCCTGTTCCAAGTTGTGAGAATTTTTTTATTCCGGAATAATATTTGTCAAAAATTAATTTTACATCTTCAGGATTAATTATTTCTCCCTCGTTAGTTATTTTTACAACAAAATTACCGTCAACCGATAAAAGCTCAATTACAATTTCGGTATTGTCATAAGAATACTTTACCGCATTTGAAATAAGATTATACAGCACTCTTTTAAAATGAAATGTATCAATTTCCGCCGTTATATTATTATCTGAAATAATTAAGCTTGGGTGTTGATTTTTAGGATTAAAAAGCGGTTTTGATTCTTCAAAAAAAGATGAAATAAAATCCGATATTTTTACTTTAGTTTTATTTAGTTTAATTTCTTTTTGCTGAAATTTATATGTCTGTAAGAGCATTTCCGATAATTCAATTAACTCCTTGTCAGATTTCAGCATCATTTCCAAAACATCCCGCTGCTGTGTGCTGATTTGCCCAAAATTTCCCGCAAGCATCATTTTAATAGCATTTAACTCCGCAATAACAGGTGTTTTTAAATCGTGAGTTAACGCTGCAACAAAATCATCCTTAAATTTTTGCGATTCTTTTTCCAGTTCAATCATATCCTCCAATGATTTATTTTTCTCCATAAGAATTTGTTTATATTCAGCAAGCATTTTTTCACGATCCTGCAATGCTTCTAATAGCTTTTGAGCTGCATCTTTTATATTTTCATTTTTAAAAGTTGATAAATCAACATGCAATTGACCATATCTCATTTGCCTTAATAACTTTAAAAGCTGAATTTCATTAAATTTGGCATTATAGCGTACTTTAACCATCAAGAAAATTAGTACAATATATATAATAAATTGAATTAAAATAAGACAAATTATCAAAAATTTCATAAATGAATTTTATCACAAAAGTGCGGATTCGTATTATTCAATATACGAATCCGCACCTAAATTTTATATTAATAAAATAAATTAGCCTTTCATTTGATTTGCTACTTCTTGGGCAAAATTATCATTTCTCTTTTCCAATCCTTCACCTAATACCCATCTTGTAAAAGATTTGATTGTAAAATGATTCTTGATTACATCTTCTACAGTTTCATCGGGATTTTTGATAAAACCTTGCTCTAAAAGACACTTTTGCGACATTAATTTATTAACTCTGCCTTCCACTATTTTGGCTCTAATATTTTCAGGCTTTTTGGCAAGATCTTCTTTACCCGTTTCAATACGGGTTTCCTCATCAATCACCTCTTTAGGAATCTCATTTCTTGAAATAAATTCCGGTGCTGCACTTGCAATATGCAAACAAACATCCTTTTGTACCGCTTCATCCGATTTATCGCAATTTATTAAAACACCAATCTTTCCGTTATGAATATATGTTGCAGGTTCTCCTTCAACTCTTACAAATCTTCTGACAGTTATTTTTTCACCAATTTTTGCTATTTTTTCTTTTATTTTGTCCTCTATTTTCATCCCGCAATCACAACACTGACAAGTAGAATTTAATAACCCTTCTACATCAGCAGGATTAGCTTTTACTACCTGTTTTGCCAGATTTTCCGCCAATTCCTTGAATTCGGGATTCTTCGCAACAAAATCGGTTTCACAATTCACTTCAATCATTGCTCCGATATTTCCTTCTATATATGAGCTTATAAGACCTTCGGCAGCTATTCTTGACATTTTCTTATCAGCAGACGCTATTCCTTTTTGCCTTAATATCTCCATTGCTTTTTCCATATTGCCGTCTGCCTCTGTCAGAGCTTTTTTGGCATCCATTATCCCCGCTCCCGTTTTTTCACGGAGTTCCTTTACTTGTGCCGCTGTTATTGCCATTTTATTCTCCTTTCAGATTTCCTATTCTATTGTTACCGCTTCTGTTGTTTGATTTTCATTCTCTTCCGTCGCACTTTCCGTAACACCGGCATCTTCTCCTCTCACTGCTTCTATTTTCGCTGTAGAAACAGCCTTATTCTCTCTCAACTTCTTACCTTCCTCTACAGCATCCGCAAGCTTTGATACAATAAGCTTTATTGCTCTGATTGCATCATCATTTCCCGGAATTACACAATCTATTCCATCCGGATCCGCATTCGTATCTGCTAAACATACTACCGGTATGTTTAGTTTATTCGCTTCTTTTATTGCTATAAGTTCTTTCTTTTGATCAATAACTACCAATATATCCGGCATTCCCCTCATCTCTTTTATTCCGCCAAGGGCTTTATTTAACTTCTCATAATTCTTATTCACCTGAGCTATTTCTTTTTTAGGAAGTTTTTCTACATTTCCGGAACTTATAAACTCTTCCATGTCTCTCAGCTTATTTACTCTGCCTCTTATCGTTTCATAATTCGTTATCATTCCGCCAAGCCATCTTCGGTTTACGTAGTATGCACCTACCCTCGTCGCTTCTTCCGCTACTACATCAGTTGCCTGTTTTTTGGTTCCTACAAATAATACATTCTTCCCTTTTGCCGCATATTCCCTTACCAAATTGTATGCTTCATCAAGCTTTTCACTTGTCTTCCTTAAATCAAGAACATATATTCCGTTTCTTGCACCGTATATATACGGTTTCATTTTAGGATTCCATCTCTGGGTCTGATGTCCGAAATGTACTCCTGCGTCTAATAATTCAATCATTGATGCTACCGGCATCTTGGTTCTCCTTCTTTTCGTTCTACTACTTACGTAAATTTTCCCATCATTTATGACTAAGTTTTAACCTATCGTACTTATTTACGTTCCAACAATATAATATTATAAACAAACTTTTTTGCAGTTATTATTTGTTTTTTCTTTACTTATATTAATATTCTTATTTATTTCTCCCTTTAACATTTTGAAAAAATTTATCTTTTATGTTGCTTTATCACCCTTTTTCGTGCTTAAAGATGATTTTTTTATTTTCGTTTGCAGAATCGATTTCATTAATGTAAAATTCTTATAATTCTGTAATTATAATGGTTGTTTTCTATGAAAAAATTTATTATATTTTTAATCCTCTTTTTAAATTCTATTACTTTAAAATCCTTAGCTGTTGAAGAAATTAAACAACATACAGATGAAATAAATTTGAATACGGTTCGTGATTCTTTAATAGAAAAAATTATTTTAAAAGAAAAATCAAAACCATTTACAGGTAAAATAATTCACGCTGAGTCAAAATATTGGAGTGCATTTGGTACTAACGGTTATGAATTTGAATCAGGACCTGTTAAAAATTTAAAAATAAACGGTTACTTTCGCTTGGATAATGCCATGGAAGCTGCAAGACATCAATCTTTCTCTTCCGTAATGACTTTCGACTCCGTTGAACTTCAAACAGAAACTATATTCCGTGACGGTAAAACAAAACTGTCCGCAAGCTACAATTTTGTCCGTAACTTGGATTACGATAATGACTTTTTTGAAAAAATCTCCAATTTATATATCGATTATGCAGTCAATAAAAATCAAACAATAAGAATCGGAAATGCCAGAGTACCGGTTGGAATAGAAGGAGGTTTATCTTCTTCTGCAATTAAATTTGTTACCAGAGCTCAAATAAGCAGAAATTTTGGAGATGCACGCTCTTTAGGCATAAGAAATATAGGAAAATATAAATACCTCGATTATGATATAGGTTTTTATGACAGCAGCAGGTTTATGCAAAGATTATTCAACGGTCAGGAATTTGCCGTTAATGCAAGTTTTAAACCTCTTGCAAAATTCGACGATAAATTCGGTATTCTAAAAATAGGTGCAAGTATAGACACGGGTAATGCCGATAACTCCTATTCCGTTTTTGGTGCATTTGCTCAATATTTTTATAAAAATTTCTATTGTGACTTTGAATTCGCTCACGCTGACGGTATTGGAAGTAAATATATAAAAAAAGGTAATGCTAACGGCTTTTTTACGACAATTGCCTATTTAATCAACGAACACTTTGAACTTTTAGGCAGATATGATTTCTATCACGATGTCAATGATGATGAAATTACTCAGGAATTTACCGCCGGAATTAATTATTACACTAATCCCAACTGCAAATTAGTCCTTAATTATGTATATGCATTGTCAGATTCATCTTCCGTTCCTTCTCACAGAATTTATATAGGAACAAGATTCACCACTTCTGCCCTCCTTGGGGATATATAATATTGATTTTTGCCTCTTATTATGCTAAAATCTTTGTTATTATTTGTTACGGAAGTTAATTTATTTAATCAATGAAAAAATCTTGTTGTTATTATTTTCTAATTCTAAGTCTGTTTTCCATTAACACTTGTTCAGCTGTTGAAGAAATAGACACAAAAAATGAAAATAATTCAGATGTAATAGAATTGAAAATTGAAGAAAATAATAAAATTAAAACTAAAATAAAAAACTTTCCGCAAGATTTCGGAAAACCTACAGGCTCATACTTTGACATGTTCCGCTCTTCCGGATATACCTTTGAAAAAGGATTAATTAAAAATCAAAAATTCAGATATTTTTTCCACGGTGCAAACTTATTTAATGCCAGAAGTGATAAGGATTTATCAAATACAACTCAGTTCATTGCTAATGAACTTCAATCCGTTACACTTTTTTCGGATAATAAAACTATACTAATGGCAGGCTTTAATTTTTCAAGAAATACAAATTATTCTAATGACTTTTTTGAAAAAATTTCTTTTTTGTTTTTAGATAAAAAAATTAATAAAAATCAAAATATTTTATTGGGCGAAATGAGAGTTCCAATCGGTATTGAAGGCGGAATACCTTCTTCAACATTAAAACTCGTTTCAAGAAGCCAAATTGCCAGAACTTACGGAAACTATGTTTCAAACGGTATACAAAATACCGGTAAATATAAGTATATTGATTATAATATCGGATTCTATGATGCAAGCAGATTTTTAAATAATAACTTTGACGGATATGAATTTGCTTCACTTATAACATTTAAACCTCTTGAAAAATTCAACGGGAAATACGGTTCACTGAAAATCGGAGGAAGTATTGATACCGGGGATTCAGAAAATGCCTTCACCATAACCGGTGCTCACGCAAGTTATAACTATAAAAAATTCTATGCGGATTTTGAATATTTATATGCAAACGGAAACAGCGGAGTATATTACGGACAAGGCCGCTCTCACGGCTTCTATACTACAGTGTCTTATTTCATTCATCCAAAAATCGAGTTACTCGGCAGATATGATTTCTTTCAAAATTTGTCAAATAATAATGTTTCACAGGAATACACCGCCGGCATAAGTTATTTTTTCAACCCTCAAACAAAATTAATGTTAAATTACGTCTTTGCTAAAAATGACACAAACCCTATTGCATCACACAAAATATATATCGGTATGGATTTTATGAGCTCATACCTTATGGATTTGTTATGATAATTAATTAAAATAACTTCAATATCTATATTACTTTATACGTTTTAAAGAAGATAAGAAATTATTATTTTGAACATCTCCATCAACTTTTGTTAAAAAAATCTGACAATCTTTATCATCAGCTTGAATAGCAGGAAGTTGAGATATTTCTGCGGAATAATAGTTACTGTCATTTCTGCTGCTTAAAGGCACACGATTTGAAATCGCATTAAGTGATATTTTTCTTATAAATCCGCTAAAACCTTTATTCTTATTTGAAAATTTTGTATATATTCTCAATATAGCATCAGAATTTTCTAAATTATACCTCCCTATTATAAAAGAACTTAACTGAGGTGCACTTGATTTTATTATTATTTTTTCAATTATATTATTTTTTATTTCAAGACTACCTCCAATTTTGTCAAAACTGCCTTCCGGAATGTTAACCATATCCATAATGGTAACAGGACTAATCATTGCAAGCGGATTTCTAAATAATGACACAAAATTTAAGGCATATTGCACAAGTCCTATTTTTGCTATAGTACCATTTTTTATATCAAATTTTATTAATCCGTTTATTTTAAGTGTCTTGTCGGTTTCAAATAATATCAAACCTCGTGCTTTTCCGGATATTTCTCTTGGTAAATTAAGTAATGACTCTGCTATAATATTTGAATTAACGTCTTTTATTCCAAGCCTCATTTTGTATTTTTGATTTTTTAAATCACAAATTATATTTGCCGTTGATATACCTTCAGCAATATCAAATTTATTTGAATGAAGTTCTAAAACACCGTTTTTATCAAGCGATAAACTAGCAATAACATTACCAAAATTCATATTTTTATAAAAGCCTTTTACTATTTCTAAAAGACATTTTTCAACTACAATCATGCCTGTATTAAAAATTACTTCTCCATCTTCACTTTCAACATCAAAATCATCGTTTGAAGATAAAGTTCCTGCCAAAGTTGACTCTTTGACCGCCTGATTAGGTTGATTATTGAAGGATTGTAATATTCTTTCAACATCTACGTTATCAATTTTAAAATTAATATTTTTTACGGTAATCGGAAGTACAGCACTATTTTTTATATCTCCTGCAATATCATAAACAGAACGTTTAAACTTACCGTTTGCACTAATAATAATTTTATCATTATGTGTATATAATTCACCGCTTTTAACATAAATTCTTTGAGAGGGAATCCTGACTTCTTTCATCGAAAGTTTGCCCAAAAAGAACGGTACCGCAGAAGTATTTATATACTCAAAATTTCCAAAAATCTCACCTTTTCTGAAAACCCTTTGTCCAATTAATACATTTAAAAATTCACTTGGCAAGGGTTTGGGAATTTCAAAACCAAGATTTTTTATTTGCATATTTTTTAATAAATCGAAATTTCCGAAAATCCTGACAAGAGGCTGCACTGTAACACCGGGTTTGAAAGAATCCGCAATATAATAATTAAGATTTTTTAATTCAAAATTATCATTTTCAATAGTCATATCAGCTCTGCACGCACGTTCATAATTAACAGGACTGAACGAAGCACCGTCAATTAATAAATCATAACCTTTAAGAAGTCTAAAGATAACAGAAGAATCTATCCGATTATTTTTCATTTTAAAAATAACTTTTGCAAGAGTCTTTCCGACCAATTCTATAGGAACACCTGCTGTTTGAGAAAGATAATTATTTGTAAAATCCTTATCTGCCCACACAAAACCTTCTATATCAGCTTCTAAAGTTTTTAAATAATCTTTGATTACTCCGTTAAAAACAAATTCATTTTTGGAATTAGTACCATGAAAACCTTTAATATCGGAAATTTTAATGTCTTTATTTTCAATTTTAATATTCCCGCCGTTTACTATTACGGGCATATTATTCAGCATAATTATTTTAAATTGTATTTTATCAAGATTAACATTTCCGTTTATTCCTCTGTTATTAACATTCAAATTAAAATTAAACTTACCGTTTATATCCTTCAACATTGAAAATATTTCGTTACCGTCAGGAATAAATAAATTTGAAGAAAGTAAATCAATAACGTCTTGAACATAAAAATCATCGGAAACAAGACTTAAATTATGTTTATTATCTTGTGTTCCGACGTAATTTACGGCAATTTTGGATTTATTTATGAAAAATTCGCATCCTTTGACAAAAATTGACTTTTTATTAATACAAACTTTATCATCATCCTTGATTTTCAAAACCAATTTTTCATTATTTTTTTCTATTTGAATATCTAAATCAAATTTTACTGATTTGGGATTTCGTGTTTCAGAAATTTTTATGTTTTTTCCCAATAAGCTAAATTTCATATCAGAAGAAGGATTATAAATAAATGAAACTTCTTTTACATATAAAAGTGCATTAAATAAATCAATATTAATCGGCAGTTCTTTATTATTTTGTTTATCGGAATCAGACGATAGTTTTGTAAATTCATTAATATCAGCAAAAATATAATCAGCACCTAATTTCTTTATTGATATATTTTTCTTAAAAATATTTTTAATATTAAAAACAGAGTCAAAATTTTTAACATAAATAAGCTGTTTTTTATCTTTGGACAAATCTAAATTTTTTACGGAAAATTTTATATCTGGAGATATAGCCGTAACAAGGCAAGGAGAGTCAATAACACAATCAATTCCCGCAGATTTTTTCAACAAATCACAAAAATAATTGACTGCCTTTGGATTAGATACGACATAAGGGATAAGTTTTAAATAAATCAGAATTAATATTCCGACTATAAAAGCAACAAATGCCAATATAAATAAGTAAGTTTTTCTAAATTT
>CANQLA010000018.1 GCA_947624605.1 Candidatus Gastranaerophilales bacterium
CGGCATGCAAACATTCAAACCACAATGCGATAATTATAACATAGTTTTAGTTAAAAGAAAATCAAAACTTTGACCTGTCGGATAAGTTATATTTAGGTATTATAACATAGTTTTAGTTAAAAGAAAATCAAAACAAAAAGTTTTAGTTGTATTTTTGGATATTATTATAACATAGTTTTAGTTAAAAGAAAATCAAAACAGAAATTTTCTTACAGGGTAACGAAGAAGAATTATAACATAGTTTTAGTTAAAAGAAAATCAAAACGTTGGTATTGTGGTTGGGCCTGAACGCACAATTATAACATAGTTTTAGTTAAAAGAAAATCAAAACACAATCGGGCTATGATTATATGCCTTACGTATTATAACATAGTTTTAGTTAAAAGAAAATCAAAACCGATTTTAAATTTATTCGTTCAAAAGTCAAATTATTATTATGGTATAGAGGTAGATACCAAATAAAATACGTATTTTTTAAAAAACTTGATAAAAAAACGGTATATTCAATCACAAAAAATAAAAAGGTAATTGTTCTTTATATCCAATAGAAAATGACTCCCATACGAAAGTTTAAAAAATAGTACTCGGACAGATATTAATATATTAATATCTGTCAAATGTTATGAAAACTCGTGATAGAGCTATAATAAACAGTTCATCACTTACCATTTAAATCAAAAGAAACCCGGTTAATCTACCGGGTTTTATATTTTAATCTTTTAAAGACTCAATGAGTTCTTTTACTGTATTTTCCTCAAGAGAAAGTTCTTCAATTCTTGACTTTGTTTGTTCAAGAACTTGAGAAGGAGCATTTGCAACAAAGTTTTTATTATTCATTCTTGCTTGCAGAGAAGATTTTTCCTTGCAAAGTTTTTCAAGTTTTTTGCTCAGACGAGCAATTTCCTGTTCCAAATCAATCAAACCTGCAAGAGGAACAATAATTTTAGCATTGCCGACAGCAGCTGAAGCTGCTTGTTTAACAATAGTTTTACTATCTATGTAATCAATGTTTTGAACTCTTGCAAGCCTTTTAATATAAGATTCAGCCTTTTTAAAGATATTTTCCTGATGCTTATCAGCAGCAATTTTGACATCAACAGGAGATTTAACGGGAACGTTAAAACTTTGTCTAACGTTTCTGAGAGATTTTACTGTTTCAAAAACTGTTTCCGTTTGTTCGGCTTCATCTTCAAAAACAAAATCATTGCTGAATACAGGGAAATGAGATTTCATCAATATTTTAGAATCAAAAATACCCGGCAAAAGCTGTCTTATCTGTTCGGTAATATGAGGCATTACAGGATGTAAAAGCCTCATAACAGCATCTGTTACATATAAAAGAACTCTTTGTGTATTTGTTTTCAAGTTTTCATCTGCAAGTTGAATTTTTGCAATTTCAACATATTTATCACAATATGAACTTCTGAAAAAATCATATAAAGTCTGTGCAT
This sequence comes from Candidatus Gastranaerophilales bacterium, assembly GCA_947624605.1. GTDB lineage: Bacteria > Cyanobacteriota > Vampirovibrionia > Gastranaerophilales > Gastranaerophilaceae > RUG841. The sequence continues at coordinate 1,452 of CANQLA010000018.1, forward strand.
ATTCACCGATTCTATAAGTAGATATTTGCTCATTAACTGTTTTTACAGTTTTGTTTAATTCGTGTAAAATCCACTTGTCAATAATAGTAAGTGTTTTAAAATCGATAGGTTTATCATCAACACCTTCAAGATTCATAAGGACAAATCTTGAAGCATTCCAAATTTTATTGGCAAAATTTCTGCCGTATTCAAATCTTTCTTCGCTGATTTTTATATCCTGTCCGCCGTAAGTGCATAAAGATGTGAGAGTAAATCTCATAGCATCACATCCGTATTTATCAATTAATAAAACCGGATCAATTGTATTGCCCTTAGACTTTGACATTTTTTGACCGTATTCATCACGTATTAACCCATGAATAAATACTGTTGGGAAAGGAACCTGCCCTGTTAATTCACAACCCATCATGACCATTCTTGCAACCCAGAAAAAAATAATATCAAAAGCCGTTACGAGAACACTTGTAGGATAGAATTTTTTGTAATCAGAAGCATTGATATCAGGCCAACCCATAGTTTCAAAAGGCCATAACCCTGATGAAAACCAAGTATCAAGAACATCTGTTTCTTGAGTATATTTGGAAGGATCGGGATTTTCCTTTGCAACAACCATTTCACCTGTTTCATTGTTGAAATAAGCCGGAATTTGATGTCCCCACCACAGCTGCCTTGAAATGCACCAATCACGCATTTCACTCATCCATCCGAGAAAATTTTTTGTCCATCTTTCAGGTACAAACTTTAATTTTCCGGTTTCTACAGCTTCAATGCCTGCTTTTGCAAGTTTACTCGTTCTTACAAACCACTGCTCAGAGAGAAGAGGTTCTATAGTCGTATTACACCTTTGACATTTTCCTACATTGTGTTCATGATTCAATGTTCTTAGCAAAAGTCCGTTTAAATTTAACCAATCTATAGTCTTTTTACGGGCTTCATATCTGTCCATACCGTGGAGTTCCTTTGGTACATCAGCACAAGCCATCATACATCCTTTTTCATCAATAACCCATACCGGTTTAAGATTATGACGCAAGCCGACTTCATAGTCGTTAGGATCATGTGCGGGAGTAATTTTAACTGCACCGGTTCCAAAAGATTTATCAACGTATTCATCAGCAATAATAGGAATTTCTTTTCCTGTTATAGGCATACAAACCGTTTTTCCGATTAAATCTTTATATTTATAGTCACTTGGATGAACAGCTATTGCAACATCTCCGTATATAGTTTCAGGTCTTGTTGTCGCAACAACAATCGCTCCTCTTTCATCTTTTAAGTGATATTGAATTTCCCAAAGATTTCCCTGCTCTGTTTCATATTCCGTTTCAATATCAGATATTGCACTTTGACAACGAGGACACCAATTGACAATATAAGCACCTTTATATATTAAATCTTTATTGTAAAGATTTACAAAAGCTTCTTTTACAGCATTTGAACAACCTTCATCAAGTGTAAATCTTTGACGGCTTCTATCAAAAGATACTCCAAGACGCTTAAATTGGTCTAATATAGCACCTTTGTGTTCATTTGCCCATTGCCAGGTTGTTTCTAAAAATTTTTCTCTGCCTAAGTCGTGGCGAGATTTACCTTCTTCTCTTAATTTTTTTTCAACTACATTTTGAGTGGCAATCCCGGCATGATCCGTACCCGGAACCCATAAAGCTTCGTATCCGGACATTCTGTGATAACGTATTAATATGTCTTGCAATGTATTATCAAGAGCATGACCGATATGTAAAACACCTGTAACATTTGGGGGAGGAATTACTATTGAATATGGTTTTTTGTCTGATTTTTCATCAGCTTTGAAACAATCATTATCTTCCCAAAATTTATATATTTTTTCTTCCGTCTCCTGCGGGTTGTATACGGTAGGTAAATTATTTAAATCAGTCATTATTTCTGCCCCTTTGTTTATAAAACTAAGATAACACAAAAATAACTTTTTCTTTGTAAAATAAATTTAAATATTTTTTACAACTTTCGAAAAGTTTGGATTTTTTGCTAATTGAAATAGAATTCCGCTGACTTCTCTCTTTGGAAATTTTATTTTTTTGTTTTCTTTTATAAGTAATAAAATATATTTTATGGAAGATATACTCATTTTATATTTTTTTATTAAAATTCTTATTCCTTGCAGCCATTCCACATCATATTGTGTATAAAGCCTTCTTTCAACTTCTCCTGTTTTTATACGGTATGTGTGTATTAATTTTTCCGCATCGTAAGTTCTTAATCTGTCAGGAGTAATATTCAACATCGAAGCAACTATAGCAGTTGTAAAAAGAGGCTTATCTTTTCCAAAATTATGCACTTCAAATATTTTATTCTCATTACCCATTATTTAATGATATTATATTTATTCGTATATGCCTATTACATCATCAATATTTAGCAAAACATATTTTACAAAAACATGAAAACCATATATTATAATATATGGTTATAAATTGTTAAGGTACAATTATGTTAAAAAACATCAATTTTTTTAGAATATGGTTTACAATAACAATTTTATACGGACATATAATGCAGCATTTTTTAGTGCCGCAGTTTGCTTCTTCCACACCTGTAATAAAATATTTATCTAATCATATAAGTTATGCATTTGGATTTATGTGTGATATGTTTTTTATAATATCTGGTTTCTTTATGTGTTTTACTTTTTTAAAAAAAGAAATGACTTTTAAAACATTTTGTGTGTCTAAAATAGCCAGACTATGGCCGGTTTTACTTTTTTCATTATTTTCATTTATGATAATAACATTATTTATTGAATCTGTTCACTATTATAAATACGAAAATATAGTATCAGCTTTTTTTATAAGAAGTTCTTTTGCAGTATATATTCCGACAAACAATGGTGCTGCCTGGTATATTAATGTTGTGTTTTTCGGTTATATATTTTATTTTTGCTTATTTGGTATTATTCCTCGCGAAAAAAGAAAATACGCAGTTGGCATAATTATTTTCTTCTTATATTCTTTATTAATAAATAAACAGGATTTATATATTTTCCCACAGGTATTTTTAGATGGTTTTTTGACCGTACCTATGACAAGAGCTTTAGCAGGAATGGGATTAGGATATATTTTAGGTGAAATATATTCTTCAGAAAAATCTTCTCACAAAGAAGATATTAAATCTGAAAGTATATACTCTGTAATATTTTTCACCATAGTTGAAGCTGTAACTATAATATATTTGTTTAAATTTTCAATTATAAAATTTTTAGATTATGCTTTTATAATAATGACTATATTATTTGTAATCTTATTTATTTGTTTTTTATATCAAAAAGGTTTAATATCAAGAATTTTAGACAAAGACAAAATATTCAAAATGGGTAAATACTGTTTCAGCATTTACATGATGCAGGAATTTTGTTTTCAAATATTAAATAAATATTTGTGGACAAATACAACTATTGGTGTTGTCCGTTATCCAATTTTAAATATGTTAGCAGGATTAATATTCTGTATAACAGTAGGTGTTCTTACATATTATCTTGTAGAAAATCCTTGTCAAAAAATAATTTTAAAGAATTTTACAAACAAAGAGAAAACTGCTTGCACAAAAAATCAAATAGATACATGAACATTTAAACAAAATATTCGTTTATAAAAATATAAAAGTCAGAAAAAATATCGTAACAAATTTGGAAAAACAGAGTAATAAGATATAATAATAAATATGAGTAAACGAATAATTAAAACAATATTAATAGTAATGTTAAGTTTTTCAGTAATACCGGCTGAAGCAATACAAGATTTAAACGAAATAAAAAGCGGAGAAACAATAACACTTGAAGACTGCATAGAATATGCATTCAAGCACAGTCCTGTAATTAAGAAAGCACAAAACAATGTTTTGGCAGCCAAGAGTAAGAAAGGGCAGGCAAAATCCACATATTTTCCAACATTATCAGCAAATACAGGATATTATATACAACAAAATGCAAAAAACTGGGACAGATCAAATAATTATCACGGAGTAACGGTTGGATTAAGTCAAAAGATATTTGACTTTGGGAAAATGAATGCCACGTTAAATGCCAGCAAATATAACCTAAAGGCTGCAGAGCTGTCACTTGAATATGCATATGTACAAACGGCATATAACGTAAAAATGTCATATTACAGATGTTTAAATTTATGGGCAAGAGTATTGATAAATCAAAGGAATGTTGCAATTCAGCAGCTTCAAAGAGAGAGAGCGGAAGCGCTATATAAAGAAGGACTAAAATCACGAATAGATGTAGTAGATGCAGAAGTTGCACTCAATAATGCAAAATTTTCACTTGCAGAAGCAAACAGTGATTATTATACAGAAATAATGGTGTTAAAAAACAGCATGTATTGGTCGAATTGTCCGGAGCAATATGTACTTGCACCAACAGAGACGTTTAATATATTAACAGATTATAAATACGAAGCAGATTTATCAAAAACGATAGATAATGCAGATTTTCACACGGTATTAACGCAAGGAATAAAAAAATCGAATGTAATAGGGAATAAAAAAGAAGATTTTCTTGTGCTACCACATGAAGCACAATGGTATCTTGAGCAGTCAAGGACAAATAATCCGTATGTTTTAGGAATAAAACTGATAGAGCTTGCAGCACAAGAGAATTTAAAAGGAGTAAAAAGGTTATATAATCCCGATTTAGACTTAGATTTGGGGTATACATTAAGGAACACAAATATAGCAATATCAAATGGTTTTAATATAGGAATAAGATTTGGTTTTGGCCAAGTAAATGCAATGCTGATAAAAACGAGAATAGAAGAAGCAAAAGCTAATCTTGCAATGGCAAAGAATGATACAGAAACATATTTAATAGATAATGAATGGGATATAAGGGATAAAGTTGCGTGGATGAAAAAATTCCCAAACGAAATAAACATAAAATTAGACCAAATAGAACGTTCATTAGAGTACTTGCAGCTTGCAGACGGCAGATATACAGTTGGAACAGGGAATTATATAGAATTACAGCAGGCAGCAAACGAATATTACAAAGCGCAGCTTGAATATGTAGATGTAATAAGCGAATACAACCAAGTACTTGCAATGTTAAATAAATCCATAGGAATAAGATAATGAAGAAAAGACTAATAGCAGCAATTATAATATTAATAGCACTTATAGGAATATTAAGCATAATACCGAAAAGAAATAAAACACAAAAACCGGAGATAGCGGAAGTAATAAAACATAATCTTAATCAAACGGTAGAAGCATCAGGGGTAGTAAATCCTGTCCAATCGGTCAATATAGGTTCACAAGTATCAGGAAGGATATATAAACTATATGTAGATTTCAACTCAAAAGTAAAAAAAGGACAGTTGCTTGCAGAAATAGATCCGGCATTATTTCAAGCATCGGTAGATAAAGCAAGGGCAGATTTAAACAATTCAACAGCAAATTATAATAGAGTTTTAGCGCAAGTTCAATACAACAAAGCGAATTATGAAAGATACTCAAGATTGTATGAAAAGCACTATGTTTCAAAAGACGAAACGGAATCAGCATATACATCATATCTCACAAGCAAATCCGAGCTATCAGCAATGCAAGCGAACATAAATCAAGCGAAAGCGAACCTTGAAACAGCGGAAACGAACTTATATTATACAAAAATAATATCACCGGTTGACGGAATAGTAGTATCAAGGGCAGTAGATGTAGGACAAACAGTAGCAGCAAGTTTTCAAACGCCGGAATTATTTGTAGTTGCGGAAGATTTAACGAAAATGCAAATAGAAGTAAGCGTATCGGAAGCGGACATCGGAAAGATAAAAGAGGGACAAAAAGCGGAATACACATTAGACGGATACCCTGATGAAATTTTTAACGGAAGAGTTTCACAAGTAAGGATTAATCCGACAACAGTTTCAAACGTAACAACATATACAGTTATAGTATCAGTAAAAAATGATGAAGAAATTTTAAAACCGGGAATGAATGCGAATGTAACAATAATCACGCAGGATAAAAAGGATGCGCTATGTGTTCCCACATTAGCATTAAAATACATTCCGGAAGGGATAACAGAAAGATATCAAGAGCAAGGAATATGGGTTATAAACGGAAAAAAACCCGAAAGAATAGAAGTAAAGACAGGGTTAAAAGACAATGAATATACAGAAATAATTTCAGAAAGAGTAAAAGAAGGGATGCAAGTATTAGTACCCGTAAAAACAGTAAAAAGCAGAAACAGAATACCGAGAATGTTTTAAAATGAAAAAAGAAATCGAAGCAAAACATTTAATAAAAACATATCAAACAGGAGATACATCATTTAATGCATTAAATGATGTATCTTTAACTGTAGAAGAGGGAGAATTTGTAGCAATAATGGGAGCATCAGGATCGGGCAAGTCAACATTTATGAATATGATAGGCTGTCTTGACAAACCGACATCAGGGAAATATTATCTGGATGGAATTGATGTCAGCACAATGAAAGCAAATGATTTAGCCCTAATAAGGAATAAAAAATTAGGTTTTGTATTTCAAGGATTCAATTTAATATCAAGGACAACAGCACTTGACAATGTACAATTACCAATGATATATGCAGGAATAAAAGAATCGGAGCGAATAGAAAGAGCAAGAAGAGCACTACAAATAGTAGGACTTTCAAAAAGAGAAAATCACATGCCTAATCAAATGTCAGGAGGACAACAGCAAAGAGTAGCGATAGCACGAGCAATAGTAAATGATGCACCAATAATTTTAGCAGATGAACCAACAGGAAATCTTGATACAAAAACAAGTATAGAAGTTATGGAATTTTTTGTAGAGTTAAATGAAAAACATGGAAAAACGATAGTATTAGTAACACACGAACCGGATATAGCAGAATAATGCAAGAGGGTAGTAAAATTCCGTGATGGAAATATAGAAAGCGATATAATAAAGGGAAAAAGATGATAGATTTCAAATCTACATTCAAAATGGCAATAAACTCATTGAGGATAAACAAAATGAGGTCGGCACTTACGAGTTTGGGAATTATAATAGGAGTAAGCGCAGTAATAATAATGTTAGGAATCGGAACCGGAGCAAGCCAAAAAGTAAAAGAAAATATGGAATCAATGGGTTCCAATATAATAACGATAAGGTCATCATCAGCGAAAACAGGAGGAGTACGGCAAGGTTTTGATACAAGACCGTCAATAACATTAAAAGATGCAATAGAAATCGAAAAGACAGCCTATAATATAGATGCAGTAGCAGTAGCATCATCAGAAGCAAAGCAGTTAATGTACGGAAATCAAAACTGGGCGACGACTGTATACGGGATATCGGAATCATATTTATACATAAAAAACTATGAAATAACAAATGGGAGGAGTTTTTTACCGGAAGACAGCAGAAATTATGCGAAAGTTGCGATAATAGGTGCAACAGTAGCAAATGAGCTATTTGGAGATTTAGACCCAATAAACAGAGTAATAAGAATTGGCAATATACCTTTTAAAGTAATAGGGGTATTAAAAGCAAAAGGACAAATGGGGCCTATGGATCAAGATGATTTAGTATTCATACCTATAACAACAGCACAGAGGAAAGTTTTCGGAACAAACTTTCCGGGAACAGTAAAAATGATACTTGTAAAAGGAGAAAATGCAAATTCACTAAACAAACTTGAGAAAGAGATATCGGAGATATTAAGTGCAAGGCACCATTTAGGAAAAAATCAAGAGAAAGATTTTGAAATAAGGAACTCAGCGGAATTCCAAGAAAGAATGCAATCAACGGTTCAAGTATTTTCAATTTTATTAGCATCTATAGCATCAGTATCGTTATTAGTCGGAGGAATAGGAATAATGAACATTATGCTTGTTTCAGTAACGGAAAGGACAAAAGAAATAGGAATACGAATGGCGATAGGAGCAAATGTACAAGACATAAGATTACAATTTTTACTTGAATCGTTTTTATTATCGATGATAGGAGGAATGATAGGTATAGCGGCAGGAATAATAGGAGCAGAGTCAATAAGGTTATTTTCAGAAAATATGACACCAGTAGTTACAATAGGTTCAATAATGATGTCGCTGGGATTTTCAGCACTTGTAGGGATAGGATTCGGATATTATCCGGCATATAAAGCATCATTACTAAACCCGATTGATGCATTAAGATATGAATAAATAACAAATAGACAGATAAAAAATAAACTTGTTATATAATGTAAAAAGTAATTAAAATTAAAAATTTTGAATAATTTTTTATATTATGATAAAGTAAATTTATCAAATAAAGGATTACAATAGAGGAATCGAAATGGAAAAAACAGAAAATCTGCTTTTGTTTTTAGAACACAGGACAAGCGAATTTGCGAACCAGAATGCATTAGGGATAAAATCATATCTCGGATGGAGAGAATTAACATTCAAAGGATTAAGCATATTATCACAAAGGCTTGCATCATACTTAATAGAAATAGGAATAGACAAAGGAGATAAAGTTGCACTGTTGTCAGAATCAAGGCCGGAGTGGGGAGCTGTTTTATTTGCATCGGTATTATCAGGAGCGACATTAGTACCACTGGATATAAAATTAACACAATACGAATTAAATTCGATTTTAAGTAATTGTAAACCGAAAATATTAATGTGTTCAAGTGCATATTTTGAAACGGCCAAACTGTTAAAAGAACAGCTGCCGTTCATAGAAGAAATCATAATAACAGATGAAGGAAGCACAATATCGGAATACAAATGTTTATACAACTTAGCAGATCCAAAAGACAAAAAATGGAGGCACAGAAGTTTAAACAAATCAGCATTTATAATATATACGTCAGGAACGACAGGAAAGCCAAAAGGAGTAGAAATTTCATATAAAAATGTAATGGCACAAATAAGTGCGTTAAGTAAATGTTTTAATTTAGGAGTAAATGACAGATTGTTGTCGATATTGCCAATGAACCATTTATTTGAATTATCGGTAGGTTTTTTAACGTTTTTAAGTTTAGGAACGGCGATATATTATTCAAAAAGTTTAAAGCCAAAAGATTTATTTCAAATACTATTAGAAAAAGAAATCACGTTTATGGTAGTAGTACCTGCATTTTTAAAATTATTAAAAGCGGATATAGAATCAGGAATAAACCAAACAGGAGTAGTAGGAAAGCTGAGGTTTAAACTGTTATATGCAATTGCAAAATTTATACCGTCATATAAGATAAGGAAGATAATGTTCCGATCGATACATAAAAAATTTGGAGGCAAATTCAAAGGATGCATATCGGGAGGAGCACCATTAGATATAGAGATTGCGAAATTTTTTGAAAGAATAGGAATAAGAATATACGAAGGATACGGATTAAGTGAAGCGTCACCAGTTGTATCAATGAGTTATGACGGAGCAGTAAAACTTGGTTCGGTAGGAAAAGCATTATCAAATGTAGAAGTTAAAATAGACAAAGACACCGGAGAATTAATGGTAAAAGGTGACAATGTAATGATGGGATATTATAATCAACCGGAATTAACGGCACAGGTAATAGAGCCTGACGGATGGTTACATACAGGAGATATTGCGAAAATAGATGAAGAAGGATACATATTTATAACGGGAAGAATAAAGAACATGATAGTCCTGAACGGAGGGAAGAAAGTATTTCCTGAAGAAGTAGAATCAGTACTTGAACAAAGTCCGATGTTTCAAGAAGTATGTGTAGTAGGGTCGAAACGCTCGGGAGGGCAAAAGGGCGGAACAGAAGACGTAGCGGCAGTAATTGTACCTAAGAAAGAGATATTGGAGGCGAATCCGGATGATGGAGAATTATTAAAAAAAGTAAGAGCAGAAGTAAAAGAATTATCGAAGAGGCTGTCATCATTCAAGCACCCGAATAACATAATAATTTCGAGAGAGCCGCTGCCGAGAACAGCGACGAGCAAAATAAAGAGGCAAGAAGTAAAAAAAATGGCAGCAAAATAAAAGTCCATTCAAAATACTTGAAAAACAGACATAATTTATGGTACAATTTTAAAAAAACGGAAAGATTATGGGCAAAAGATATATAACGTTAGGCATAATAATATTGGTATTATCAATAATAATAAAGTCTGCATACGTAGGTTTTAAATCAATAAAAATTGAAGATTTTCATCCGGTTGCAGCGATTTTTATGATAGATATATCTGCATCAAATCAAAATCAATTGCAGAGGCAAAATGCATATATAAGTTCGTTGTGTAAGATGTTAGATCCCGAAGATCATGTAAAGATATTGATTATCTCACAAGAAGCCAATTTGATATACGAAGGATCATCACAAGAAGCAAGTCAGATAAGGAAATCCTTGAATAAATATACGCAATTTGATCCATCGGCGTGGGGAACAGCATATGGAACGGCGATAAAGAAAGGAATGCAGCATGCATTGACAATGCAAAGAGAAGGGTATGTTCCGGCTCTTATAGTTATAGGAGATTTAGAAAATGAAGGAGATATAAGAGGACAAATAAACTGGAATACGCTTCCTTCAAATATACAGAAGGTAAAAAAATATTGTCCGGAGTTATCGATGTCATTTTTGTATGCAGATCCGACGAAATTGGATTTTGTTAAAAACAAATTAACGCCTGTTTTAGGAGAAGAGAAGCTTGTTATAGCGACAGAAGAAATGATGGATAAAGTCAATCGTAAGATTATGGCGGCAATGGGCAGATAAATAAAAAGATAAGGAATAGAGATGTCTGTAATAATAGCAACAAAAGAAGGAGAACAAGTATTTAACAAACAGATAGTCACAGTTGGTAATCAGCCGAATTGTGATGTAGTTATTAATGTTCCGATAAATTTTGTTCTTTCAATACAGCAGATGCAGTCAGGATACAATGTTAAAAATAATTTTTCTTGTCAACAGATATTGTTTAAAGGTTTCCCTATGGGAGAAAGTATATTGGTAGAAAAAGCTTGTAAATTAATGATTGCAGGAACGTCAGATTTTATAGGGATAAAGGTACAAGCAGTTCAGGTACCGATGGCAAATGCTCAGCAAACAAACAGACCTGTGGCAAATCATCAGGTTCGGGGGGCAGTGAACAATAATCAAGTTCAGCAGCATCGTCAGCCGCAAGGTAATCGTCCAATGGCTCAACGCAGAGCGGTTCCTTCGGCACAGCCTCAAGTTACAATGACAACAATAGCTGAGCAGGATTTTGATGAAGATGATATCAGAGAATTGTATGGAGATAAGGTTAATGCCTCCACGAAAATAAAATTAGACAAAAGGAAGGCAGACATAGAAGCACGAAGGGTATCTATTTTAAAAGAAATATCATTTGCATTAGATGATGCAAAGAAGAAAATATTTGCGAACGGGAATGCGGAGAAATTTTTGAACATAGCACTGATAGCTTGTCCTGTAATTATGGCTTCAGCAATATCGGATACTATTCAACAACTTGTAATGAGTGCAACTCAAAAGAGTTTTTTCCCAATACACATGAGGCTGCTTGCAGGATATGCAATTTTATTATTTGTTAACTCTTTAATTTTAAAGCAGGGTATATTTTTATATTTGCAGGATAAAATAAAGGATAGAAATGTTCAAAAATCAGGTTCTGGTTCTATAGCAAAAAGTTTTATGTTGATGTTATCGATATTGATATTTTTTGCAGTTGCCGTGGTAATTATATACTTTTATCTTGATCCTGCTTCTACTATGGAGCAAGGACCGACAATAGTTTCAATGATAGCATTGCTTGCGTTGGTATTATGTTCTGTTGCTGCAGGATATTTCAGAAGTACAATGAATGAAGCAGTTTTACAATATGATAAATATGAAAACAGGGAAGATTTCAAAAAGGTTCTGCAAGATTACCAGCAATGGATTAGTTTATATATTAACAATTTAAGTTCTGTAAAATTGAGAAACATCAGGGATAAAAAATTTCAGATGCAGTTAAAAGCGAGCGGGGAAATTGTTTTAGGTATATTAACATCTCCATTTTTGGCATATGGTGTATCAAACACATTAGCAATGTGTTTTCCGGAAGCAGCCGGATGGATAAGAATTCCAATGAGGATATCACCGGTATTTTTAACACTTTCAACATTTATGATTATTTTTGCATTTTTCTCAATGACTTCGGCATTTTTATCGACGAAAAGAGTAAATGGTGCAGAAGTTATGAAAAAAGACGGATTTAATAATTATATGCAGCACGGTGTAGATATGTTCGGATCGGAAGCCATTAAAAAAATAAAATCAGAAGGATTTAGAGCATTATTAATAGCATTAGCCATAATATTTATAGAATTCACGATGAACGTTTCTTATTTTATGCAGGAAATCGGAGGAGGAGAATGGAGCGGCATTTTCCTTAGTATAGTTGCGGCACTTGTACCTACGGCACTACTTGTTGCAGAAACATTTATGTTATCTCATACACAATATGAAATTCATACTTGTGATGAAATATTATCAAGGCTTGATAAAGAAATTGAATAACGAAAGAAAAAACCATGTTTAGATGTACAGATTGTTATAAAGAATATCCAACTCATCCGGGTTATTGTGAATGCGGGAATGATCAATTTGAAGAAATAATTGATACCCAAACTCCGACACAGCAGGAGTATGCAGACAATCAATATTATGAGGATGTTCAATATGATAATAACGGATATACCGGAGGAGACGGTTATTCATCGGATGAATCGGAATACAACGATAATTATTATGATGAAGAGGGATATGAGGAGGAATATGTTCCCCCCGTTCCGAAATTAAAAAGGCGAAAAGTTCAACCGTCCAGGAAGAAAAGCTATACTTTAATTGATAAAATCGGTTTGGGAGTATTTATTTTATGTATAATTTTATCTATATTAGCTTTTATTTTTATTGGCTCAGGTAAGAAATCCGTTTCAACGGATAAAAACGGAAAACCGTTAAGGGTAAAAAATTATTCTATTCCGGTAAATATAGATACCATTTGGAACTCAACTCCGCCAAAAGCTGCACCCACGGCAGCGAAAGTTGATCCGTCAAAAATTTTAAATTCAAGATTAAGTTCTTTAGATTCGGAAATGAATTCATATTTAATCGGATTGGCACAAGCAATGATAGATAGCTGGATAAGAGATGATATAAAGGGTGACGGTTCTACACAAATGGAATTTATGGTTGCTAAAGACGGGAAATTGGTTGGAAAGAAAATATATAAATATTCCGGTAATAAGTCTTTAGATGACTCAATAGGTATGTTAATAAGTTCTTTCAGTAATTATCAAATACCGCCGTCATCTTATAATCAAGAAATTATAATAATTCAATTTTCATCAAATAACGGCTCGACGAAAGCAAGTTTTCCAAATATTAAGGGACAATAAGACTTATTAAAAATAATTACGAAATATTAAAAAGCCGGGTTTAGCCCGGCAATTTAATTTAGAAATAAAAATGAGAAAAACTGAGAATGAATAGTAAACAATTTGTTGACATGTTATAAAAAAGTAATGTAGGATTAGAAAATACACAAAAGAAAAAATACGGAAAGAGTCTCAAAGGAGAAAAAATGGAAAAAGTAATAAAGCGAGATGGTGAACTGGTTGATTTTAATGAAGAAAAAATCACGGAAGCGATAGAAAAAGCCGGTCGGGCGTCAAAAGAATTTGATAGAAACGTAGCCAAAAATCTTGCACAGCAAGCAGCCGAAAAGGCATATGAGATATTGCAATCTAAGCAGCAGCTGTTAAAAGCGATGACAGTTGAAGAAATCCAAGATATAGTAGAAGAAGTTCTTCTTGATTCTTCGTACAAGAAAGCTGCAAAATCATACGTAATATACAGAGAACAGAGAGCGAAAATAAGAAATTTTATAAATGAAGCGAAAGTAGATATGGTTGATGAATATTTGCACGAAATAGACATAAATGTAAAAGAGAATGCAAATATGTCATATTCAGTACAAGGACTAAACAATTATATAGCATCAAACATAAGTAAGAGTTATTGGTTAAATAAAATTTATACAAAAGAGATAAGGGAAGCTCACCAAAAAGGAGATATACATATACATGATTTAAATATAATATCAGGATACTGTGTAGGGTGGGATTTAAAAGACCTGTTAACAGAAGGATTCAGAGGAGTAGAAGGAAAAATAGCAAGTGCACCGGCTAAGCATTTCAGAACAGCGCTTGGGCAAATAGTAAATTTTTTATATACAATGCAGGGAGAAAGTGCGGGAGCACAAGCATTTTCGAACTTTGACACATTACTTGCACCATTTGTATATTATGACAAATTAAATTATGAACAAGTAAGACAAGCACTGCAAGAATTTGTGTTCAACATGAATATACCGACACGAGTAGGTTTTCAAACGCCGTTTACAAATATAACAATGGATTTAACCGTACCGTCATATTATAAAGATCAAGCTGCCATTGTTGGAGGCGAGATTATGGACAAGGCATACGGAGAATTTTCTCAAGAAATGAATATGATAAACAAAGCATTTTTTGAGATTATGACAGCAGGTGACAATAGCGGAAGGGTATTCACATTTCCGATTCCAACGTATAATATAACCAAAGATTTTGATTGGGATAATCCTGAGTTAAAAGGATTATGGGATATGACAGCAAAATATGGAATACCATATTTTTCAAACTTTATAAATTCGGATATGAAACCGGAAGATGCACGTTCAATGTGCTGCAGATTGAGAATAGATAATAGAGAACTTGCTTATAGAGGAGGAGGGCTTTTTGGCTCAAATCCTTTAACCGGGTCAATAGGAGTTGTAACAATTAACATGCCGAGACTTGGATATTTAGCAAAAGATAAAGCAGATTTTTTCTCAATGCTGCGAGAAAAAATGGTCTTAGCGAAAGATAGTCTTGAGATTAAGAGGAAGGTCATAGAAGGATTTACGGAAAAAGGTTTTTATCCGTACACGAAATATTATTTAAGGGATATAAAATCAAGATTTGGAGTATATTGGAAAAATCATTTTTCAACAATCGGATTAATAGGATTAAACGAAGCATGTTTAAACTTATTTGGAAAAAACATAGGAACACCTGAAGGAAAAGAATTTGCAATAGAAGTTATGGATTTTATGAGAAATACCGTTAAGGCATTTCAAATTGAGACAGGCAATAATTATAACTTAGAGGCAACACCCGGAGAAGGAACATCAATGAGGCTTGCAGAAGCAGACAAAAAAGCATATCCGGATATAATATGTGCAAATAATGAAGATGTCAAAAACGGAGCACAGCCTTTTTATACCAATTCATCACAACTGCCGGTAAATTATACTGATGATTTATTTGAAGTTTTAGAACATCAAGATGAATTACAAACGAAATATACGGGAGGAACAGTTGTTCACATATTTGCAGGAGAAAGAATATATGATTCAAAAATAATGAAAAATCTGGTAAAAAAAGTATGTGAAAATTATAGAATTCCATATTTCACATTTTCGCCGACATTTAGCACGTGTGCAAGTCATGGATATCTTGCAGGAGAGCATGCATACTGTCCGAAATGCGGCTCAGAGTGTGAAATATATTCAAGAATTGTTGGATACATAAGACCGGTTAAACAGTGGAATGTTAGCAAATCTGCCGAATTTAAGAAAAGAGTCACATTTAAAGTTTCTGATTCAAATAAAGAAAACAAAGAACTTTGTCCGACATGTTAATTGGCGGAATACAAAAGACAACATTTATAGATTATCCTGAAAAAATTGCGGCCATTGTATTCACATATGGCTGCAATTTTCGTTGCCCGTATTGTCACAATCCGGAACTTGTAATTGGTACAAGAAAAAATTATTCAGAAGAATTTATTTTAGACTTTTTGAAAAAACGCAGAGGAAAACTGGAAGGGGTTGTTATAACGGGAGGAGAACCTTGTATACAAGAAGATTTGACTGATTTTTTATTGACAATTAAAAATTTAGGGTTTTCAATCAAACTTGATACGAACGGTTCTTGTTATGAAACTCTTTCAAAAATAATAAAAAATAATCTTGTTAACTATATAGCAATGGATATAAAAGCACCAATAGAAAAATATGAAAAAATTGTAAAAACGAATTTAGAAACACAAAATATAATAAAAAGTATTGAATTAATAATGAAAAGTGGAATTTGTTATGAATTTCGGACAACAGTTGTCAAAAATCTTTTAACACCAAAAGATTTTGAAAAAATAGGTTTATTAGTTAACGGAGCAAAAACATATTATTTACAAAATTTCTTATATGCCAAAACGCTTGATAAACAATACAACAAAGCCGAACCATTTAGTAAAGAAGAGCTTGAAGAATCAATGAGCATATTAAAAAGAAATAATATTAAAGATATTGGTATACGATAGCCTAATTTGGCTATTTTTCATTTTCAACTTTGATGTATTATTTATATGGAAAACGAGGAAACATGCCGCAAAAAATTTTAATAATTATAGATGATATTGAGTTTAAATATTTTGAGTTCAATGATTTAGTCACAGATTTTTGGTTTATAAAAGAATATCTTTTAAGAAGTTATCAAGTTTCAATTGCAATCAAAAGCGGTCTTTTTATAAAAGACGGAAAAGGATTTGTAATATCATACAAGACATTTGAAAACAACGGAAATATTTTTTATGATAAAAACAGAGAAGAAAAAAGCATAAATTATTTTGACATAGTTCATTTTAGACCGGATCCTCCCGTTGATACGGATTATATCAACGCTTGTTATATTTTTGATTTTATAGATGAAACAAAAACTAAAATTATCAATAAACCGAGAGCAATATTAGATTTTAATGAAAAAATGCACGGAAACTTATTTTTAAAAAACGTACCTAAAAATATTATAACAGCAGATGTACAACTTATTAAAGATTTTGTAAAACAACAAGAAGAAGCGATAATAAAGCCTTTAAACAGATGCTTCGGAAGCGGTGTTTTTTATTTAAATAAAAATGATAAGAATTTAAATTCATTAATAAATCTATCAACAAATAACGGAAGAACTGTTGTATGTGTTCAAGAATACCTCGGAAACGGACAAGGCGGTGATAAAAGAGCTTTTATTGTAGGAGAAACAGTGTATAAAGAATCTCTTAGAAAACTTCCCGGAGAAAATGATTTCAGATTTAATACTCACGCTGATAAATATTTTAAAAAAGACTTTTTAACGGAAAAAGAATACAATGCAGCTTTAGAAATTGCAAAATATTTAACATCGAAAGGTATTTATCTTACGGCATTGGATTTAATAGATGAAAAAGTTACAGAAATTAATGTTACAAGTCCGTGTTATTTTTTTAGGGAGATGAACAGAGTTCATAATATAGATTTTGATAAAATAGTTATGCAAGACATAATAGAGTTAACAGAAAAAGAATAAGCGGTATTTATGACAAGTCCAATATGCAGCAAAAGTGAATTTACGGAGATATTTTATTCGGGATGTAAAAAAGAAACTTTAATTGGAGTTGAATATGAGAAATTACCCGTATATAAAGATAGTTACAAAGCTGTAAGTTATGATGATATATGCAAAATAATTTTGAAGCTGGAAAACGAAAACAGAACAGTAATATTTGACGAAGTTTATCCTATGGGAATGATTTTTGCTAAAGGACATATTTCGTTAGAACCCGGTTCTCAGTTAGAAATCAGTATAGATCCGGTGAAAGAAATTTCAGAGATAAAAAACATAATTGACAATTATAATAAAGAAACCGAGAAAGTATCAGAAGAATATGGAATTTGCTGGCTTGGCTGCGGTATTCAACCGATATCTACGTGTGACAATATTAATATAATTCCTAAAAAACGATACGGACATATGACGGAATATTTACCTAAAAAAGCAAGGCTTCCTTTTGTTATGATGAGAGAAACAGCGGGAATACAGGTGGGTGTTGATTATAACAGTGAAGAAGATGCAATGAGTAAACTTTCAACGGCGATTAAATTATCTCCCATTGTCAGTGCAATGTTTGCAAATTCACCGATAAGAAATTTAAGATTAACGGGATTTAAATCTTTTAGGGCATATTCCTGGTTAAATACAGACGAACAAAGGTGCGGTCTGATTTCAGAAAAACTGTTTCACAATGATTTTTCTTTTGAAGATTATAAAAATGTTTTATTTGATGTTCCTATGATTTTTATAATTAAAAACGGCAAATATATTTCTACAGGTAATATGACATTTGGTGAATATTATAAAAAAGGATATGAAGGATATTTTCCGACTCTTGAAGACTGGAATAACCATATCAGTTTATTTTTTCCTGATGTAAGATTAAAAACGTATCTTGAAATCAGAAATCACGATTCTCAAAAACCCGATATGATATGTGCTGTTCCTGCTTTGTGGAAAGCGATTTTATATAATAAAGATGCACAATGTGCAATTGATGAAATTTTCAAATCATTTGACTATCACGATTTTCAAAGGATTAGATTTTTGACACCAAAATATGGTTTGAATATTCAATTTAAAAAATATCCCCTTTGTGATTTAGCAAAAGAGATTATTAATATAGCTATTCATAGCCTAAGTTTGATGAAAACCGGAGAAGAAAAATATATTTTTCCGCTTGCAACTTTTGTAAAACAGTGTAAAACTCCGGCAGATGATATAATTAACAAATTAAAGGATAAAAAGATAATTACTGTTCAAGATTTAAAAAATATAGATTTAACGGTCAAATAAGGGTTAAATTATGTTTTACAAATTCAGCGATCAATTCGGGATCATGTATAGGATTTTTTTCTTTATGGAAGTATTCGCACACTTTTTCAAAAATCAAACATATATTTTTAATAGATTGCTTGTTTTTTAGCAGACTAATGAGTATATTTCTTAAAAGTAAGATATGACAGACAGAAAGCAATTCTTTGACAAGTCGTTGGCATTTTTCCTGAGCAAAGTCAAGATATTTTTCGGTAACATAAACAGAAAGAATATCATCAATATATTGGAAGCAAATATTTTCCAAACTTTGGCATATTTCATCGGGAGCAAAATCTTGGCTAAACACGGCAAAACCCTGATAAACTCTGTAGTTTCTAACAAATATTTGATATTCATTTTCCTGAATATTGTTATTTATTTCGATTTTAACCGGAGGCAAAATAAGACCTGTTTGATTAAACAGACGGTTTCTTAAGATATAAATTTTCCTTCCCAATGAATTAATAAAAGGATTTAAATCACTACCGATATACACATTCAATTCTTCTGAGCATGTTAGTTCGTACAATGTTTTTATGTGTTGAATTGCAAAATTTGAAATTGGTATATTTTCTTTAAAAAATAGTTTTTTAAGTATTTTAAACATATTTATTGCTTAATTTTTTTTATGGAAAAGTCAAGAAAGCAGACAAATATATTATAACAATTTTGTTATATTGATTAATTTGTTATGATAAAATATATTTAAAGGACAAAAAGATGAAAATATCTGTAATAACTGTTTGTTATAATTCTGGGGCGGTAATTGAAAAAACGATACAAAGTGCAGTTTCACAAACTTATGAAGATTATGAATACATAATAATAGATGGTGCTTCAAAGGACAATACTATTGATATTATTAATAAATACAAAGATAGAATATCAAAAATAATATCGGAAAAAGATAAAGGGATATATGATGCAATGAATAAAGGTGTTGCAAATGCTTCAGGTGATTATATTATATTTTTGAATGCAGATGATGTTTTTTTACACGAAAATGTATTGAAATTTGCTTCCGAAAAAATGACAGACAGTAGAGATTTATATTATGGTGATTTGATTTTTTTGGAAAAGAAGGACGGAAAAATCAATAATCGACGTCAAGATAATGTAAATTATGTATATTTATGCGGAGGAATGTTATTTCATCCTGCAATATTTGCATCAAAAAAACTATTTGAAAAAATAGGTCTTTTTGATATACAATATAAAATTGCAGCGGATTACGATTGGATATTAAGGGCATTGGTTAAAAATAGAGCAACTTGCAGTTACCTTGATATGCCTATTACAATTTTTGCACAAGGAGAAGGAGTTTCTTCAAACACGGAGAATAAATGCTTCCAAAAACAAGAACGAATATCTGTTCAAAGAAAATATTTCTCTAAAATAATGATAGTTGTTAGTAATTTTTGGTACAAATCAATGAGAACAACACTATCATTTCCTATTATCAAAGATATTTTGAAAATAATTTTTCTTAAAGGAAGAGGAAAATAACATATATTATTAACAACGACTTAAGTTAAACTAAACGATGAAACGACAGAAAGTTTATTAAAAATTAATTCTGATTTTTTGTGTCAAATTCAAATTTTTTTATTCTGTAATTCAAATTATCAACAAATTTTTCGAGTTCTTTCAGCAGTACTTCTTTTTTAACAATAACATCCAATTCGACTTTATGTTCACTATCAGACCAAGGTTCATAAGATTGAATATAGAATCTTACATATTCATCATTTTGCAGCCAAGTATGAAACCAATAATAAGTGTTGTTTCCAATTTGAACATTAAGCAGCCTTGCATAAGTTTCCGTTTTGATTTTGTGGATAAAGTCAGTCAAATCTTTTCCGTAATTTTTATAATCAAAATAAATAACATAATTTTGATAATTAATTTCAAAATTCATTCCAACCGAAAAAGAAGCTTGTGCATTTCCTTCTTTTAAAGAATGTAAGTAATATTGAATATCATCAGATATTAGAGAATCAACTGTTTCATTCTCATTTAATTTTCGGTTTAATGTATGAGTTAAAGACAAAGAGAGTCTGTCTGATTTTTCCGCAGTTGTTATGGGTTCCGGCATTTTTTCTTTTTTATTATAAGATAGTTTATTTTCAATACAGTAGACCCATCCTTCATCAAAAAAAATCGGAGAGTCAGGATACATTTTTGGCTTAAAATCATTAGTTTTTCTATAATTCGAATCAAAAACAATTTTGTAATCATCAATTTCTCCGGATATTTTTGACTCATCAAATTTTTTAATTATTTTATTTTTTTCTATTAACTTGCATATTTCCGATTTAAATAAATAACCGTCTTTGGAAGGAAGCTTATAAAGACACTCATAATAAGGGGTTATAATTTCTTTTTCAATACGAAAAATAATCATAAGAACATTTAAAGCAAAACGGAATAATAAAAGAAGAAATCTCACTATCAAGATTAGAATTGAATTAAAAAATTTTTTCATAAAATAACCAAAATATAATTAAATACAATATAAATATAACA
>CANQLA010000019.1 GCA_947624605.1 Candidatus Gastranaerophilales bacterium
TTGCCCTGTCCGACAGCATTTTGGCTTTTAGCTTTTTGTCTTTTAATACTTTTTTATCTATTCCGGTTTTATCTATTATCCCCCAATTCGAGTTTATCGGTTGAAAATTCTTGTGTCCCTCATAGCTGATATAATGTGTTAACCCACCCAACATTGTGGTTTCGGGTAATTCTATCAGCTTTTCTCCTTTTATATATTTTACGGCATTTATCCCAGCAAGCAGCCCGGTTGCAATTGCTTCCGTGTATCCTTCCGTACCTGTTATCTGCCCGGCAAAAAATATGTTCGGGTATTCTTTCATATTCATTCTTGCTGTAAGTATTTTCGGAGAATTTATATATGTATTTGCATGCATAACTCCATATCTTACTATATTTACATTTTCTAATCCCGGAATCGATTCAAGTAATGTCTTTTGACTACTCCATTTTAAATTGGTCTGAAATCCTACAAGATTATATAATTCTCCCGATTTATCGTCTTGCCTCAACTGTACTACTGCATAATTCTCACAATTCGTCCGTCTGTCCGTTAATCCTTTCGGCTTCATCGGTCCAAATCTCAATGTGTCTTTTCCTCTTGATGCCAATTCTTCTATCGGTAAACAAGATTCAAAAAATCTTTTTTCAAAATCTTTTAGCTCTATTTTAGGCGATTTTATTAAAATTTCGTAAAATTTCTCATACTCTTCTTTATTCATCGGACAATTGATATAATCATCACTTCCCTTTTCATATCTGTTTTGATAAAATGCTTTCTCAAAATTTATCGTCGATTTTTCTACTATCGGTGCTATCGCATCAAAAAATTTAAAATGCTTTTCTCCCGTCAACTTCGCTATACTCTCCGATAATTTCGGTGATGTCAACGGTCCGCTTGCTATTATTACTGTTTCATCTTTAGATATCTCTTCAATTTCCCTTCTTATTATTTTTATGTTCTTATTATCTTCCAACAGCTTTTCTACAGCCTCTGAAAAACCTTCACGATCTACTGCTAATGCTCCTCCTGCCGGCACCCTTTGGCTTATTGCCGCTTCGATTAATTTCGATCCTGCTGCCTTTATTTCTGCTTTTAAATTACCGCTCGCTATATTTCTTTCTATCGATCCAAAACTGTTTGAACAAACTAATTCCGCTGCCTTCCAGGTTTTATGTGCTCCTGTCCACTTTTGCGGACGCATTTCATATAATTCTACTTCTATTCCCCTCTCCGCTGCCTGTAAAGCAGCTTCTGAACCTGCAAGTCCTGCTCCTATTATCTTTATTTTCATTTCCGTTCCTTATTTTTTTTATTTATATTAACAAAAAATATTTAGTATAGTAAAATATTTCTATGAAAAAATTATTAAATGTTTTTATTATCGATAATGACAAAACTTCTTCCGCTTTATTTGAAAGCTATCTCATCGAATCCGGTTGTCAAATGACTTTGAAAAAATATCCTTCTCTTAATTCCGCTATTCCTTACATCGATAATAACTCCGTTAACCTTTTTATCCTTGATGTCGAAGGTCATGAAAATTCCTCGCTCGCTGAAATGGAAACTATTGAAAAATCTTTTAAAAATTGTAAATTTATTATCACCTCTCATAATCTCAAAACCGATTTCATTATTAAATGCCTCAGAAATAGTAAAAAAGATTTCATCCAAAAACCTATCCCAAAAAATAGTTTTATTGCAATTGTTAAAGAAATTTCTGAAAAAATGACTTCCGATCAGGATTTCTCCGGACACGGTAAAGTAATCTCCGTTTTCTCCAATAAAGGCGGTTTGGGTAAAACTACCATATCTGTTAACTTGGCTTGGCAATTGGCTGTCAATAACCCTTCCTCTAAAATCGCCATCGTCGATATGAATACCTTGGGCGATGTTACTACTTTCTTGGATATTAATCCTCCTTATGACCTTACTTTTATTATCGATAAAATTTATAACGGTATCTCTGCTTTAGATATCGCTTCCGTCTATGAAAATTATAATTTGTTCGTTTTCGCTAATTCTCCTTACCACGAAGTTCAATATAACATATCTGCTCAAAATGTCCTCCTCCTGTTTAATTCATTAAGAAAAATTTTTAAATATATCATCGTGGATATATCCTCTGAAATTAATCAATCTACTAAACAAATTTTTCAGATTGCTGATTTAATCCTCTTGATTACTGAAGCTAATCTCCCTGTTCTCAACAATACTAAAAGATGTTTGGATTTCTTTGATAAAATTAATCTTAACCAAAAAACACAATTATTGTTAAATAGGTATTCTTATGATGATGATTGTAGTATACATGATGTTGAAACAGTTTTATGTAAAAATATCTTAACAGGTCTGCCTAATGACTGGAAAACTGTTATGAATTCTGTTAATAAAGGGTTAACTATAGGTGAATATAACCCGGAAACAGATATATATGCTTCTTATGTCGAACTAGCTCAATTGGTAATGAAAAAATTATGTCACTAAAAACAAGATTACAAAAAAACAGACAAAATAAATCTTTTTCCTCTTCCTTTCAAATCTCGGGATGCGATTTGATTTCATTCTTTAATCAACATCAAGATTTCGATACTATTACCTTCTTCTCCCACGATAAAATCTTCGGTGAAAAAAACGGCTTTGCTTCTCCTCTGCCTTCCCCTTTCTCTTCTCCTCAAATATTTCTTCAAGACGTTTATAAAATTATAGATTTATTTAATACTTCCCCTGTTAATAACTATCTTTCAATTCCTCTCAATGATGATTCCTCTATAAATATCTATTTGCCTCCTCTATCTGTTCAACCTTTGATCATTTTTTCAAAACAAAAAAATTATAAACTTAATTCTTGCTTCAATAATAAACTCTTAAGCTCTGAAATAATCTCTTTCTTAAATGAATGTACTAATAACCGTGCAAATATTTTTATCGTCGGTAATGCTTCCGTTGACAAACTTTCTGTCTTGAATTGCCTGCTCCTCCTCCAAAATCAAAATAAAAAAATTATTTTATGCCAACAAGATAATAAACTGGACTCCTCTCTAAATTGTGCTTTCCGGTTCTCAAAAAATATTTTGAAATCTAATTTTAATCTGCCTTATGATAATATCTTTTGTTCGGATATTTCTGATTCCGAACTTATTAATATTTTTAAACTCATTATTTCCGGTTATCGGGGCTTCGTCGTTTCTTCGTCTTTGAATAATAATGTCGATTTTTTATCTGCTCTCAGAAATATTATTCTACTTTCAAATATTAATCTCTTTGAAGAAAATGCCGATTTTATGATTTCTTCTGCCGTGGATTTCGTCGTCTTTGTCGAAAATACTCAAAATCATTTGCCCAGAATTATTAAAGTTTCTGAATTGTCTAAAAATAACCATAATGTCTTAAACGATATTTTCCTCTGGAATGAAAACTTTTCAATGCATTCTTCAACCGGTCATATCCCAAAATTTTTGTATAATTACAATAAACCTGATTTTAATATCCAACAATTTCAACAGTTCTATCAACACCATTATTCCTTTGATTCTCTCAATTGTTCCTTTGATATTATTTCAAAAAAACTAAATAATTCTCTCAGCGATAATTCCTCAAACCTTAATCTAAACTGTTCTCAAAATCCTTATTACAATTTTAACCAAAATGATTTTAATTCAAAAAATAAAATACAAAAATTGAAAGAAAAAATTAAACAGTTTAAAGCTGAAAAAATTTTACTTCAGAAAAATAAAACTAATTCCGATAATTTTCAAATGCAAAATCTTAATGACCAAAATCTCTGTGAAAAATCATCAAAAATGGTAAATTACAATGATTTTCAACAAAACAAAGTACAAAATATCTGTAATGAACCTTTAATTAATAATAACTTTACCGATAATCAAAATCCTCCGTTAAATGATGTTCCAAAATCAGATGCCTCAAATATTATCAATCAACAATACTTTGATAACTCTCAAAACGATAATATATATCTCTCCAATCAGCTTTCGCCTCAAAATGATATTCCTGTCGCCAACTCTGTTATAAATGAAAATTTAATTCTTAGTTCTCCCGATTCCACTAAAAATAACTCTGACAATAATTCTCCCTTATCTCACAATTCTCAACCAAATGATAATTCCCAAATTAATATCGATACTATTTATGAAAATATTGATATCGATGAAAATTATTCCGGAAGAATTAACGTTGAACAAATAGATTTGGTTGATTCCGATAACGATTCGCCTCAAAACAATTCCTACACTGATTCTAATGACGGTCTTTTGGCCAGTGAAAATGACGGCTTTTCCGATGAATATACTATTCCACAAAAAAAAATAAAAAATATTCTCGATGAATCAAACTATGACGAATTTTCTCATAATAATCAAATTGTCCAACCTAATCCGGACTCTGATAATTCAATTAACCAAAAAAATTTCAATAATAACAATATTGATATCTTTACCGAAAAATACCAAAAAGATTTGAATAAAGAACAACAATATGAAGAACCTGAATTGTTCGATGAAATAAAAGATATCGATATAGATAATTATGATATCCCTGATATTCCGAATGAAGATGTTTAGCTTTGTTACAAACTACATCCTTTATTCCCCTTATGTCCGTTGAGTTTCAAAAAATTCTTTTTAAAACAGCTTTCAATAACTGCTTTAAATATTGACTTTCTTATGTTTTGGTTGTATATATTTATAAGTCAAGAGGAAATTTATGAAAAATTCTACGCTTAACAGATCTATGTTATCCGATGAAAATATGGCTCTTTTAGCTGAATTAAAATCTCAAAATGACTCTTCCGTCAATGAAGGGATTGTTGGTTCCGCTGATAGCTCTCAATCTAAACAAGATGCCTTGGATTACCTTTGGCAAAATTTTAAATTGAATAATAAAGATGAAAAATCTCCCGGAATTTATATCTTAACAGGATTTATCGCCGGTGCTCTCAGTATGTTTCTGATGACTGCAATGCTTAGTATCACTACTTTTTCAAATTCGGATAATTCATCTTTATCATCTCAGAGAAAAATAACTCTGAAAAAACACGCTTCTTTTGACTCTTTTAACTTTAAATCTTCTCCTAAAGATATTAAAAAAACAAATCCGATTCCCGTTGATTCTAAACCTTCCGTCGTCTATGACAAGTATATTGTTAAGGCCGGTGATTCTTTGGGCAGTATCTCCGTTAAATTCTTCGGTCAGGCAACTCCTCAATATACCTCTAAAATTCAAAATGCTAATAATTTGCCTAATCCGCATTCTATTTATGCCGGTCAGGAACTTTTAATACCTCTTAATTAACTTGACTGATTACAAATTACTATTTTCAATTTCTACCTTTTGTTTATTTCGTT
The DNA here is from genome assembly GCA_947624605.1 of Candidatus Gastranaerophilales bacterium. Taxonomy (GTDB): domain Bacteria; phylum Cyanobacteriota; class Vampirovibrionia; order Gastranaerophilales; family Gastranaerophilaceae; genus RUG841. The sequence continues at coordinate 5,346 of CANQLA010000019.1, forward strand.
TCGTCAAATTTCATCTGCTGTGCAAAATTATATAGTATACAGTTTAATCCTCTTTCTTCTATCGTTCGTTCCGCATATTGTACTAGCTTCTTTAATCGTTTCGATATTTTTTCTCTGTTTCTTGAAAAAAATATCGCTTCTATATCTATTGCCAAATTTTTTATTCCAAGATTTACACTGTATTCTATCCAGTTTTTTATAGATTCTTCACTATCATTAATATTCGGAATGATTATATATTTGTTTTGAATTGAATTTCCTATCTTATCATACAATAGATATTTCCTGATATTTTCTGTTACTTCTTCTAATGATAATCCTTTTAAATTTTTGTATACAACCGGATCTGATGTGTCGGTCGTTATTACTATTTGTGCTTTCCCTATTTTAATCGCTTCTGACAGCTTTTCCGAAAATCTGCTTCCGTTTGTTGCTATGAAAATTTTTGAAAAATCTTCTTCTATTGCAAAATTTATTATTTCATCAAATTCGTCCCATATCGTCGGCTCTCCTCCTCCAAAATGCATCTCGCATCCGTTCTTGAAATATGGCTTGAATGCCTCCAACTGCGGGATTATCCTGTATCCGGAGTATGTTACTCCTTCGTCAAAACGATTGTAACAAAATACACATGACCCATTGCAGTCTTTTTTATGTGAAATTAGAACTTTACTTATGTATTTTCTGTTGTCATGTACTTTTTTACTCGCACAAAAACAATTTTTACAATCCTTTGTAATCTTTCCTTCCATACGTTCTTTCTCTATTTCTGACTTACATTCAAGAACATATTCCGGATTTATTGCTTTATCACTAAATATAGGTATTACAGGCGGAGCATTCTCCGGCAGTTGATACATACAATGCCTTAGCCCTTCCGGCATAAAACTTATTGTATGTAAAAATTCTTCACAACTTATGTATTCCCTTTTTATCGGATTCTCTTCTATCGTCGCACATATCCCCTTTTCAAGATTGTGCATAAGTTGATCTGCATTGTTATATATCTGTATTATTACTCCTTTCTCTTTGCAACGCTCTTGCACATATTGTATTATCTTCGGTATTATCTCCGGAATCCTTCGAGGATACATTTGCAAAAATCCGGATTCCATGTCAATTGCTAAATATCTTAGTTTCGCCTCAAAACTTTCCTTTAACCATAAATCTATTTCTTTTATGTTATCATTTACATTTGGAATTATTACGTATTTAGACAAAAATATACTCTTTTCGTTTGCCTTTTCATTATATTTCCTTATGTTTCTATACACATTATTGTATTCATTTACTCTTTTTATTCTTTTATATGTCTCTTTACTACCTGAATCTATTGATATATTAACTTCTCCTCTACCTGATTCAAGTATTCTTTCTATTGTCTTGGAATATTTTATTCCTGACGTTTGGATAAAATAATGTTCCTCTTTATTCTCTTCAAAAAATTCTACTATCTTATCAAATTCTTTTAACTCTGTAACTTCTCCTCCGGTTATGTATACCGTTCCGTTAAATTTTATATACCCTGATCTTTTTAAATCTCTTAAAATCTCTATTACTGAATATTCTTTTAATGAATTAAAATGCTTTTTATCTTTTGCTGTGAAACAATAAAAACAATTGCTGTTACATTTCGTATAGTGTGATATGAATATCTGATTTATATATTCTTCTTCATCCCAATCTTCTTCCCTTAAATGTACACAGTCTTTACAACAGGGCGAAATCTCTCCGTTTTTATGTGCTTCCCTCTTCTTGCGTTTTATTTCCTTTATCTCTTCTATATCTGTTTTTCCGCCGTGATAATTACTTTTTATCTTCTCTGTGTCTAATCCCATCCCTGCAATATGACAACAATGATATATTGCATCAGGTGAAAAATAAATTCCGTGTTCAACATAATCACAACTTCTATATCGCATCTTTCTCCCTTTTGTTTTTTATTAGCTTTTCTGTTTCCGTATCAAAATATAATATATTATTTGTATTAATTCTCAATGTGATTTCTTCTCTGTAATCCATATTTGCCGGCATTTCCGCCAAACATTCTCCTTCGTTGCATTCCGTATATACTATTTTTTTACTTCCTAACATCTCTGAATTTCTTACTTTCGCTCTGAATGTGAAATTCCCTTCCGCTTCATTGAACTTTTCTGAACGTATCCCCATGTATATCTCTTCTCTTCCTGTTAATAGTTCCTTCTGTTCTTCATTAAGTTCAAATATCTCTCCGTTTATTCTTACTTTATTATCTTCTATTTTCCCTTTTATAAAATTCATCGGCGGTGAACCTAAAAATCCTCCTACAAACTTGTTCGCAGGGTAATTGTATATAACTTCCGGTGTATCTACTTGTTGTATAATTCCTTTATCTATTACCGCTATTCTGTCACCTAGCGTTAACGCTTCCGTCTGATCATGCGTAACGTATATAAATGTTGCTTGCAAACTCTCATGTAACCTCTTTAATTCTGCTCTCGTCTTTGCACGAAGTTTGGCATCTAAGTTTGAAAGCGGTTCGTCCATCAAAAAAACCTTCGGCTCTCGAACTATTGCCCTGCCTAATGCCACTCTTTGTCTTTGACCTCCAGATAATTGCTTCGGCTTTCTCTCTAAAACTTCTGTTAAATCTAAAAAATCTGCTGCTTCCCTAACCTTGCTATCTATCTCCGCCTTTTTGTATTTCCTCATCTTTAACGGAAATGCCATATTATCATATACGCTCATGTGCGGATATAATGCATAATTTTGAAATACAAATGATATGTCTCTGTCTTTCGGATGTATATTATTAACTATTCTTTCTCCAATTATTATCTTTCCGCTTGTTATATCTTCTAAACCGGCTATCATCCTTAATATCGTTGACTTACCACATCCTGATGAACCTACCAGTACCAAAAACTCTTTGTCTTTTATCTCTATGCTTACATCATCTATAACCTTCTTCCCTTTGTCATATACTTTAGATACATGCTCTAATTTAACATTCGCCATATCTTATACCTTCATTCCGGCTTCTATACCTTTATCTGTAGGTATTATTATTGTGAATCCTGATATGTCTGTTTCCGCACTTATACTTCCGTTCATTTGTCCTATTAAATTCCCGACTATACATATACCTAAACTCTTTATTAGTGCTGTACGGTTTTTCTTCTCCGGCTGATAGTATGGATTAAATACATATTGCATTTCACTTGCTTTTACCGGAATTCCGGGATCCGTTATCCTTATTTTGATTTTATTTTCTTGCCTTTCTGTAAACTCCTTGTCCGTTATATTTATATTTATCGTCCCAAAATTACAAGATAATATCGCATTGTCTAAAAGATGCATTAGTACCCTCTTTAATATGGCTTCATCTCCGTATATTACTTTCTGGTTTAATTCTTCCATTTTTATGTTTAATTTCAATCCCTTGTCAAGTATTGCCGTCATGTAGTCTGTCTGTATATCATTTACTAAATTCTGTATGTTATAATTCTTGAAAGAAAAATTGATTAATTGTGCTTCTGTCTTTGCAAGCTCTGTTACTTTATCCAACAGCTTGAATAATTCTTCCGAATCTTTGTATATTATTGATAAATATTTCCTTTGCCTTTCGTCCGTCTCTCCTCCCATTCCTTCCAATATCGCCTGTGCATATCCCATAACCGAATGCATTGGTGATTTGAATACATTTGCCATCTGTGCTAAAAACTTGTTTTTGTTCTTGCCAAGATTATCCATGTCCGTTCTGTATTCTATCAATCGGTTCATTAATGCATAATCTTTGTTTACATCAAAAAATGTCAGCACAAAATAATTCTCCGCCTGTACTGATTGTGATATTATCTCTACATATTTGTCCGTTTTCGTTATTTTAAACGCTTTTCTTATCGAATTGTTACTTCCCGTTATCATTGTCGGCAAATCTGATGATATCAAATCGGTTATATTTTGACCTTCCGCATTATTTACTTTAAACATCCTGTCTGCTGACATGTTTGAATATAATATCTTCCCGGCAGAATTTATCGAAATTGTAGGAGTTTCAATTTCATTTATTTCCGGTTTATAATTTGGCTTCTTCCTGAATATTTTAAACATCTATCTTTCTCTTTAGTTTTACGTAATTCTAACATATTTGTTTTTTCTGGTCATTTTATTACAATATATGACATCTATATTTTTTCTTCTATCTCTGAAATGTATCTTATTGCTTCTTCTTTTGTCTTTAATACCGGTATTGCTCCTTCTAAATATGCTGTTGCTAATGCCTCTTTTATCTTTTCCGAAGGATTTGTCAGTATAAACGCTCCTCCTGCATCTTGACAAATTTTGTATATCTCTACAAATATATATGTATTATCTTGATCAAAAACATTTATTTTCTCTAAATCTAATATTAAATTACGCTTCCCTGATATTATTGATGAATTAATGTCTGCTATTATTTCTTCAAATATTTTTCTCTCATTAAACTTTCTTAATGTATAATATATTGTCTTGTATTCAAGTTCGGTCTTATTAAATGTTGCAATATCCTTAGTTTTTATGTTATCTGAGTTTATATATTTGAAAATATCCGTATGCCAATTTTCTGTCTTATTTACATATCCGTCTATTCCCATATTGTAACATTTATCTATTAATATCCTGTCTTCCGAACCTGAAACTATTATGATTTTAAATTTTTGACTACCTGCCCTTTTTGCCTCTACCGCTTCACTTATTAACGCAAGACCATCTTCACTGTTCGGCAAAAATAAATCTATTAATATATAGTCAAATTTATGCCTTTTGATTTCCGCTTCAGCTTCTTCTCTGTTCCTCGCTACGTACGTTTTTATACCTGCCTTCTTCATAAGCAAATTTAGCTGATATAAGGATAATTCTAAGTCGTCTACTATCAATATGCTTTTATTCGTTGTATGATAATTGACTTCTACTGCAAAAAAATTTAATTTCCTCTCTATCTCAACAAGGGCTTTTGATATGTCTATCGATGTTACTTTATCAATATCAATTTCCTTCTCTTTATTTGCAAGCTCCATTATCTTATTAACTTGTTCACGTGAAATTTCCATTTGACATCCCCTGTTTCTTAGTTAATTATATCAGTATTTATTTTTAATGACAAATATAATTATTTTTTTTTCTTGTCTTTTCTCTTAACTGCTGTTACAATTAATTATTGTAATTAACTTAAGGAGCTTTATTTATGTATAAATTTAAATTAATTGCCGTTACTTCCCTCTTTTTCTCACTCTCAGCTTTTAATCCGTCTTATCCGGATACTATCGGGTGTGCCGATTTTAAAAAAATTGAAAATAACTATTCTTATGCACAAAAAACTTATAAGGAACTTGATGATAAGGTTTTGGCTTTACAACAATATTTGATTAATAAAGATAAAGAATATAAAACTATTGATTCTCCTGTCAGCAAAAAAAACTTTGAAGAAAAAACCGAAAAAGAATATAAAGCTAAAGAAGATGCTATCTTGAAACTTAAACTTCAAAAAGAACAAGAAATCTTCAATAATATCCAAAATGCTTCCAAAATCGTTTCCGCTCAGAAAAAAATTGATGTCGTTTTTGATTACAGGGTTATTTTATCAGGCGGTACTGATTTAACTCAGGATATTATTGATTATTTGAATAATAATAAATCATCTTCCGCTAAAAAATAATAATACCGGTATTAATTTAAAAGACCACTCTTTTTAAGAATGGTCTTTTATTTTTTATCCTTCCAATAATTTTTTCGCAAGCGGTGCTATCGTTTGACCGTTTAATTCCTTATCAACCGCCCTTAATTTTTCCGCTGTTTCTTCGCAATTTTTATCCCATACAAAATTATCTTTCACAAATTCTTCTGCTTTATTTATATCTCCGCTAAGTTGAATTTCTATAATTTCTTTTAGCATTTTTTGTGCCGCAGGTACTGCTTTGTCTGTGTTTATAACTATTTTTCCGTCTTTATTATATGTAATTGCTCCTTCTTTCGTCAAATAATGAATTTGCATTACCGAACGGACTCTGTGGGCTTGTGACATTGTCGGCTTCGCTTTTAAATAGTTACTAACTATCGATGATACAATAATTTGTTTTTTCTGTTCGTTTGTATATAATCCTTCTTTAACAAGCATATCTAAAAATGATAAAGAACCCATATCCGCTTTATTTTCTTCTATAATCGATTGATACTTGCCAAGTCTTTCCGTTCCGCTGTTCGGACCTAAAGAGTGTGTATTTTCATGACCGATTGTAAATAAATGCTGTGCTTCGTTATTATAATATTTGTGTAATGTCGGGTCTAATATTGCTTCCGCTTTTTTCTTGTTTCTTTCTGCCGTAAACATATTTCTCACTTGACGATGGTACACGTTTCTCCTGCCTCCGCCTATTGTCAGGGAAAGCTTGTCATTGTTCGGTAAATTCTCGGCTATTGTTATTCCGCCTCTATATGCTCCGCAATCTCCTGTCATGCTTACTAAATCAACATCTACCATCGTCTGCTTTGCTTCTTCTTCAGTATTAATTGATTGGTTGTATAACTCCTTTAAAGGCATCATTTCCGCCATCTTCGGCAGAAATTTTTTAATCTTTAATATTTCTTCCGTACCTGTTTTGTTGACAATTCCAACTCTGCATCCTAATGAATCTTTCGCTATGGGCTTTATTCCGTATTTTGCCAATAAATTTGATAATTGTTCATTCGATGAAATTGTCTTTGTCATTTGATCATTGTAATTTTCACGTGTTATTGTAAATTCTAACGGCGTATCTTGTAATGTCGCCCATTTCTTATCTGCGTATGCATCCAGTAACGGATTTGCCGTCCTTAATGCTTTTGCCTGTAACCTCAAATATTCGTTAAAGTTTGTATCTGTTGATAAGTCTGCGGCTGCTTCCAATTCATCAGCTATTTCCATAAATTCTTCTTTGAATTTATCTGTGTAATCTATCGCTATTAATCCATATCCGTTTCTTTCTACTACCGATCTCTGATTTAATATCTTTTTTACCATATCTGTTTGACCTTGATTTAACATGCTTATTAAAATTGCATGAAATTCTTCCATACTTAAATCTGAGGGGTAAAAACCTTTACCTGCTAATTCGTGATGGTTTTTTGCCAATTCTATATGCTTTGCTTCCCTGTCTATTCCATTCATTCCTCTCTGTGCATTAAATAATATTAATGTTTTTAATGCATCTTCGTTTCCACCTTTTGCCTGCTTTATTATATATTCCCTGAATGCTATATTGTCACTGTTATCAAGTTGTAATTGAATTTCTTCCAAAATTTGTGCTGCCTTCACCAAATGCTTTAATGCCTTTTTATCTCCATCTTGCAGTTTTTTATATTCCTTTGATTCTTCTCCGAGTAAATTGATATCTATCAAATATTCCTTATTTGTTCGTTTTTCCAACTCTTCTCTTGAAAGATTTATTTCAAATTCAACTTCTTTTTCTTCCTTTATATTCAATGCTTTAGCACCATATATTACCCCAAAGGTTATTGCTGCTGATACAAAAATTATACTTATAAATATTTTCTTTGCTTTTTTTACGGACATATTTGTTCCTTTCATTTTTATCTGAATTATATGAAAAAAACAAATATTTTCAAATTCTGTTAAGGTATTTAATAATATTTCATTTCTCTCTGTTATTATTTTAATTTATGTTATTATTTATTCATCAGGATTGAAATATGATTAACGGGAAAAAAATTGTTGTTGTAATGCCTGCTTATAATGCAGAAAAAACTTTAGAAAAAACTTATTTGGAAATTTATAAAGATATTGTCGACGAAATTATTTTGTCGGATGATTGCTCTGGGGATTCTACTAAAGAGTTAGCTAAAAAACTTAATATAACTACAATATTACATGAAAAAAATTTGGGTTACGGCGGTAATCAAAAATCTTGTTATACTGCTGCTTTAAAAGAGAATGCAGATATTGTTATTATGCTTCACCCTGATTATCAATATACACCTAAACTTGTTCCTGCTATGGTTTCTATGTTGGCTTTCGGTGAGTATGATGCTGTCATTGCTTCAAGAATGCTTACAAACAGTGCTTTAAAAGGCGGTATGCCTTTCTATAAATGGATTGCAAATAAATTCCTGACGTCTTTCCAAAATCTGTTAATCGGCGGTTGTTTATCAGAATATCATTCGGGTTTTAGAGGATTTACCAGAGAAGTGCTTGAAAAATTACCTATAGAAGACTTTAACGATGATTTCATTTTTGATAATGAAATGATTGTTCTGCTCTTTTATTATAAATTTAAAATAGGAGAAATCAGTTGTCCTACTAAATATTTCCCTGAGGCATCTTCTATTAATTTCTTTCGTTCTTGCAAATACGGCTTTGGCGTAATTGTTTTAACAATTCTTTATTGCCTTGCTAATTTGGGTTTTTATAAATCAAAAATCTTTTCTAAAAATGGTAAAAAATTAAACTTGGACAGAAGTCTAAATTATTTTTATAAAAAAAATTAATCTTGTAACGACTCAAACATCTTGTATAAATATGGTATTTTTTCATTTGATATTTTATTTAAATTGTCATACATATATTTCCTCATTTCTTCTGCGGAATTTAGATGACTGAATATAAATAAAGTTTTAAGATCCGTATTTAATGCAATAGATATTCGTTCAATTGTGGGTAGTGACGGAAAATGCCTTCCGCTCTCTATTGCACTTAATGATGCTGTTTCTATATCAATTATTTCCGCTAATTGCTCTTGTGTTAAATTATTGCTTTTCCTGAGCTCTTTTATTCTTTTCCCTAAAAGTTTTTTATTGTTCATAAATACCTCTTAAAGACATGTTAATAGGGTAATAAATAAACAAAAAGCGTAATTAAAATATGTTTTTATATAAAATCATGTAAATAAAATATATAAATATGTTTTTATTTATCGCAAATAATGCTATACTTAATTTGCAAAATTTATTTTTAACCTTTCAATAATTTCAAAAGGATATTTATATGTTTTTATTATTGCTATCATTAGCTTTTGGCTGCTTGTCAACATTTGGATTGTATAATATTAGTGTCTTGAATATTGATTTCTTTCAGGGGTCTAATTTTATTACTGTTTTGATAGTTTTTTCTTTTTCTTTCGTCATTTTTTCTGCCTTTAAACTTTTGAAAAAAAACTATTTATTTTTCGTTTTACCACTTGCCTTTTTCTATTCTTTTTTCCTCGTTTTGGGAAAGTTTGTTAGTCAGGATCAATTCATTTTATTTAACTTAAAAAACTTCTTTCAACTTATATTACATTCTGCTTTTATTATACCAATTATATCCGCTTTCGTGATTTTAATCTTTGCTTTTTTTGACTCTCAAAAACAAGATTGTATACAAGTTGAAAAGGATAAATTTCTTTACAAGTTTTTCTCTAAAACCGGATTTGTTTTTTTATTCTTATTAATTTGTTGGCTTCCTGCATATTTAGCTTGTTTCCCTGGAGTCTGGAATTACGATACTGTTCCTCAATTGGCACAATTCTATTTGGGTAGATTTACTACTCATCATTCTTTTATTTATTCTGCTTTATTATACTTTTTTGTTCAATTTGGTAAATCATTTGGAAATTTGATTTTAGGTATTATTCTTTATACAACCTGTCAGATGTTTTTTATTGCTTTCTGTTTTGCTTATTCCTGTAACTTTCTCTGTAATATCGGTGTTAAAACTAAATATATTGCTTTTGTTTTGCTCTTTTATGTGCTTTCTCCATATAATTTTATTTATGCTCTTTCTTCGGTTCATGATTCTATCTTTTCCGCATTGTTCCTTTTATTTTTGATATTTGTTGCCAAACTGTTTTTATATCCTAATGCTAACGGCTTGATTTTTAAAATGATTATTACTGCTTCTCTTGCTGTTCTTCTGAGAAGTCAATTTTTAATTGTTTTATTATTGTTTCTTCCTTTTTTATTTTTCATACAAAATAAAAAAATTGTAAAATGTATTTCTGTTGTTACATTATCTACTGCTCTTATTTTTTCTTTATCATCTTTTGCTTATAATAAAATTTTCAAACCTTTACCTTATACTCTTACTGAAGCTATTTCTTTACCGTTACATAATGTCGCTACTGTTATATATAATCATCCTGATAAAATCGATCAAAATGACAAAAACTTATTTTTTAAAGTTGTACCTGAAAAAAATATGAAATATTACAGTAAATTTTCTGTCGATCCTATCAAACAAGATAGCAGTAATGCGTTTATTTGTGTTTTTAACGAAAAATATTTAAAATCACATTTTAGCGATTATATACATTTATATTTAAAATTCTGTAAAAAATATATACAAGATTATATAAATTCTTTTATAACTATGACCCTTTTTTATTGGTATCCTGATAAAGAATTGCCTTGGGAGTATTATAATGTCGGTTTTGTTTGCCCGTTTATTGACGGCACTCATTATCTTTCTATGTGTTCTTATGACAATGAACAAAATAATAAACTTTTTAGAATACTAGATGAAAAAAAGTTTCAGCTACAAGATGGCAGGCAGTTTTATTTCTTACCTGATTTCCAATATTTTCTCGGCAGTTTAGGCGATTTTAGGTTGAAATGTTTACCTTTTCTTTCTTTTTTCTTTTCCTTAAGTTTTTCTTCTTGGTTTGTTTTGCTTTTAATCTTTTATAACCTTTATAAACAAAACATGGTTTGTACAATGCTTCTTTTGTATTGCTTGATTTATATCTTGACTTTTCTTTTTGGTCCTATGGCTCTTCTGAGATATATTTTGCCGGTATATATGTCTTTGCCTTTACTGTTTTGTTTAACTTTTACCAAAAATAAATCTTGAATCCACATGTTGATATTATAAAAATTTCTACTCTTCGTTTTATTTGTCCTCTTTATAGTTTTTAATATCACAAAATGTTAAACAAATAATAACTATAATTACAGTTATACAAGTAATGTCATATAATATATTCTTTTTTTTAATAAAAATGAGATAAGATAAAATGCAAACAAATGCTATCAAGAACTTCTTATAAGAGTTGCTATAGTACTGACGGTAATAAGGTTTATAAGCATTTGTTTCTCTTTTAACTGATAACTCATTCATACCTGTATTCCTTAAAACCTTTTAATTTAATAAATAAGATAAAACAGTCTGACAATAAAGTATCTTTTACTGGAGAGATAGAATGAATATAAAATACCGGGGTTATAGTCTAACAAATAAAAATTAAGTATGTTAATTTAATATTAATCCCTGTTTATATAAAAAATTGCAAGCATAAGCTATACAAAAAGTAAAATCTGACATTTGGATAAATGAGTGCTATTGCGATAATTATATCTCTGAAAAATTTTCCTATTTGAACAAAATATATAAAATGAAGGGTAAAGTTGTATATGCCAAGATAAAGTTGAAAGAGTTGTATTTCTGTGTCATAATTCTAAACTCCCGGAAAGCAAGTTAAATATACAGGGAACCAACAAACCAAAATAGGTATAAAAATAAAGCTTTTTCGGGAAAAAAATTTGTTTAAGAAAGAAATTTCCTTATTATGATTAGATTTTTGTTTTATCTTTTCAAAAAAATTAAATAATAATATAATTAATCCTGTTAAAATGGACATAACTTTTAAAAGAATTAAAATTATTTCTGAAAAAATAATATTAAATACAATGTTATACTTTAAATTTTTAATTTTTCTGCCAATAACTCCAAAAAATATATAAACTATAACATAGAGTAAAAGCTTTTTATTTTTTCTAACAATACTTAAGGCATTATAAATTAGAAAGAAAAATGAAAAAAAAAGAACAACAATTAACTTTTCAGGTCTGAAAAAATAATAAAAATCAAAACTATTGATATAAGATAAATCTTCTGTTGAGAACCATACCATAATTAAAAGCAAAAAACTATCTGATTAATCCCTTAGTATCAACCTTATATCAATATATTATACTATATCATTGTTCCTAAAGACGGAGCAATTTGTATAAATTGTCTTACTAAGTCTGCATCCCACTGTATACCAGCTCCCATCTTCAAAATTTCACAGGCTTTTTCTACGCTCATTCCTTTTCTGTAAGGTCTGTCACTGATTAAAGCATGATATGTGTCTGCAACTGCAACTATTCTGGCTGCAAGCGGAATTTCTTCTCCTTTTAATCCTTCGGGATAACCTTTTCCATTCCATTGTTCATGGTGGTATTTAACTATAGGAATTAAATCATGTAAAAGCGGATTTGGTTGAAGAACTTTTTCTGCACCAATAGTCGGATGCTGCTTCATTATGTTCCATTCTTCATCGTTTAATCCTGCTGTTTTTCTTAAAACATTTTCCGGAATACCGATTTTTCCAACATCGTGAAGTAATCCTCCTAACATGATTTTATTAATTTCTTTTTCTGGCAGGTTAATTGCTCTTGCTAATGCTACGGAATATCTCGAAACAGATGTTGAATGACCTTTTGTATATGTATCTTTTGCATCAATAGCTCCGGCTAAAGATGTTACAACTTCAAGTAAATGATTTTGAGAGTTAATTTCTTCGCTTTGGAATTTATTAACTAATTCCTCTTCAAAATTTATTCCTAAAGAAGCATGTCTTTTGGTTAATACTGAAGCGAATGAATTTAATGCCGTATCATCCCAAAAATCATAATCTTGTGAACTTACAATTGTTGACATTCCGTTGTTGTATCCTTTGCTCTTTGAAATATACATTGCCTGTTCCGCAAGGATTAATAATTTTTCTTGATCAACGGATGCTTCCGGATATGAAGCCACACCGGTAGAAACTCTTATTGGTCCTACTCCGTCAATATTACAACAAGATATTGTATAGGTTAAATATTCTGCAAGATATTTTGCTTCTTCTATGTCCATATCAGGAAGTATTACTGCTATTTCATCTCCGCCATATCTTCCTGCCGTATCTCGTTTCTTGATATTTGCAGAAATTTTTTCTGCAACTGTTTTAATTATTTCATCACCCTTTGCATGACCAAAGTCTTTATTTATTTTTGAAATATTATTTACGTCAAATAGTACAACTGATATTGACGTATTCGATTTTTCGGCATTTTTTATTTCTTTTGCCAAAACTTCTTGAAAATGTCTGTGAGAATATAAACCTGTAAGATTATCCAAATATGAATTTTTTGAAGCTTTGTCTTTTAATTCAAAATTGTTTATAAATAATCCCCAATAATTTGCAATTAAATTGTATAAATCAACTCTCTTGTCCGCTTGTGAATCGCCAATAATCATTACCCCTACACATTCTCCTAAGGAAACAACAGGTATAACTACTGTTTGGGAAGATTGTAAATAAGGAATTTTTATGAAAGAATTGTTGTTATGTATTGACAAAGATTTGGAATTAACCGCTTTTACTATTTCATTTGAATCTTCGCTTAAAAATACTCTTGAAGTATATGTACTTCCTATTTTATCCGAAAGTTTAATATTAATACAGTTTGACTGATAATTTATAATTCCGAGTGAAGTAAAAGAAACATTCAACCTGTTTGCAAAGAGCTTAGAACATTCAAAAAATAATGAGTCGGGATTATTGCTTGAAGTGATAATATCATTCAATGATTTGATAATTTCTGAATAATTAACCGTCTGAGAAGGTTTTTCCGTATAAGTAACAGAAGATTTATTTATGTTTTGTTTTCCGTTTAAAGCATTAATTTTAGCAATTAAACCTATGTTTTTGATAGGATTTGTTACTTTTTTTGTTACAGAAATTATATTGTCTGTCATATTTTTGTTATTAGTTATTGTTTCTTCCACAGTTTTAATCTTTCATATCTACGATTTGGAAAAGTATCCTACAAAAAAAAAATTGCTATATTTTTTTATTTATTTGAGGTTTTGTTACAATTTATTTTTTAAATTTTTAACAGCAAAACCGAAACAAAATGTTTACATCGAAAACCGTTTATTTTATTGAATTTCGCTTAATATGATTTTTGCTGTTTCTAAATAGGATTTTTTTTCTGTTAAAAAATGCTTAACATTTTTTAATTCATTTTTTATTTCTTCATATTTATTTTTATCTTTAAGCAACAATATTATGTGTTTGGCAATTATTTCCGGTTTGGCTTTGTTTTGTATTAATTCGGGAATAACATTTTTATTTAATATAATGTTGGGAAGGGATACTTTATCGATACATCTTACCATCAAATAAATAAAATAAAATAATGCCGGACCTTTATAGCTTATAATCATGGGAGTTGAATACAAAGCCGCTTCGAGAGCAACCGTACCTGAAGCAAGAATTAAAGCATCAGATAATGCAAGTAATTCGTAATTTTTACCTTTGATTATTTTTATGTTTTCGGGTACAAAAGGTTTTATTAAATTATCATTGATAGCACATGATTGACAGATTGCAAACTGTATGTCAGGAATTTCTTGCTGTATTATTTTGGAAGCTTCTATAAAAATTGTCAACAAATTATTTACTTCAAAATTTCTTGATCCCGGAAATATAGATACTAATTTTTTGTTTAAATCCAGCCCAAATTCATTGAAAAATTTTTTTTTGTCATTGATTTGCGGAAGTTGTGAAACTAAAGGATTTCCGGAAAAAACGGCATTAATATTTTCCCTTTTATACATTTCTGTTTCAAAAGGGTAAATTGTGATAACTTTGTCTATATATTTTTTTACGGTTTTTATGCGCCATTTTCTGGATGCCCAAATTTGAGGCGGTATATAATAAAAGATTTTCAAACCTGCTTTTTTCAAAATTTTTGCAATGTTCAGATTAAAGCCTCCATAATCTACCAACAGAACCAAATCAGGTTTATATTCTTTAATTAGGTAATGTGCAACTTTTTTTCCAAGCAAAATATGGTTGAACAAAATTTTAGGACTCAAACCTACGGCAGACATCTTGTCGTGATTACAAAAGAGTTTAACTCCTGCCGCTTGGAGATTAATTCCTCCGACGGCTTCTATTGACAAATTCGGCATTTCTTTTAGGAGTTCTTTTGCAACATCTGCGGCGTGTTTATCTCCGGAAGGTTCACCTGTAATAATAAAGATTTTTTTCATAATGCCATCACAACAATGTTATTTGCATCTGCATATTGAATTGTTTTTTGTTGGTCCACAATAATTGTTTTTCCGGCTTCTACAGCGATTACGGAAGCTTTATGCTTTTTCATGGTTTTTAATGTTTCAAGACCGAATGCAGGTATATCAAATCTTGTATCTTGAGAAGGTTTAGCCGTTTTAACAATGACAGCACCTTTTTTTGCAATTTTTGCACCTCTTTCAATACATTTGTCAGTTCCTTCAATAGCTTCTACAGCAATAACCATTTTGTCTTTTATAACAACGGTTTGTCCAATGTCAACTTGTCCCATTGCTTTTGCAACCCAAAAACCGTATTTTGCGTCATCTTCTTGTTCTTTTGTGGGTTTATGCCTGCCTAAAATGCCGGGTGCAACCATTAAATTTTTTATAAATATAGTTTGATCCAAAACAGTTATTCCGATTTTTTCAAGCTCAGATACTGCCAGTAACATGACTGCATCATCGTTCAATCTTTTAGCTTGTTTTAAAAGTTCAATTGCTTTGGCATCAAACTTAGGACGTCTTAATACCAATCCTTTGTGTACTTTGCCGATAAAAGCCAATTGTTTTATGTTTTCTTTTTGAAGAGTTTCTGAAATTTTTTGTATTTGTCCCGGACCGAAATCATAAACGGTAGAGCAATATTTTTTTAAATCTTTTTTGTTATCTGCCGAAAGAGATATAGCAACAACATCTATTCCGTTAGTTCCTGCATTTTTTGCCCATATTACGGGTAATTGTCCGTTTCCTGCTATTAATCCCAGTTTATTATTTAATGTTATTGACACGTTTCAACCTTTTTTGTTTTGATTATATTATTTAAAAAGAAAAATAACAATAGTAAAACAAATTATTTTTGCTGCTATTATTTGTTGACATCAGTGTCGCCAAAGATTATCACGTGTCTACTTTCTCCTTCTCCGATGCTTTCGCTTGACAAGTTGTTTTGTTCTATAAGTTCGTGCTGCAATTTTCTGATTTGTTGATTTTGTGGTTTTAATTCAATATTTTTACCGTTTTTAAGTACTTCTTCAATAGCGTGATTAACTTCATCCAGAGCTTTCTCGGCATCATCACAATAACCTTGAATGGTTGTTTCGCTGTCAGTTATTTTTAATGCTTCTTTTACAACTTTTTGTATTTGTGCCATAGAATTAGAACGTACGTAATATATCGGGAGTTTGTAGTCGTTAGCGGTACTTAAAATTTTATTGCCGCCTTTGGCATATACTTTATGTGCGATTACCACGTCTGCATCTTCTAATTTTCTTGTAACTTCTGCATGTAAATCAAGTCTTTCTATTACTTTTTCAATTACAGTACGGCTTACAGCGTATATATATATTTTTTTGAAATCTTTTACTTTGTTAACATATTCTTGTCTTGAAAAGCTAAATTGTAAACTTTGGTTTGCAAGACAATTTATTTTATCATTTAATTTGTTGGTTTCTTCGATTAAATCCGTTCCCGGTTTTTTATATCCGTCGCTTACTCTTCTTATTTCTGCTCTGATTGGCCAGCCTCTTAAAATATAGTCAACAGCTTCCGCGGTATTTTTATAAACCGCAAGAGTATTTCTGTCTATAATTTCAATAACAATATCAAAAGTAGGCTGTTT
>CANQLA010000020.1 GCA_947624605.1 Candidatus Gastranaerophilales bacterium
CAAAGTAAAAATAGAGATAAAAACCTTTAAGAAAAGTTTTCTTCCCATCAAATTTTCAAGCCAGCCTGTCATCAAAATTAAACAAGCATTAGCAATCATATAAGATGTGATAACCCAATTGGCTTCATCAACGGTAGAGCCGAAATAACCCGCAATATGAGGAATAGCAACATTGGTTGCAGAAGTTGCCAGACAAGAAAACGATGCAGGAATTAATATAGATAAAGAAATCAGCCATAGAGGTTTTTTGTTGTTTGACGATTTCATTATTTAACCCTGACCTCCGGCACAACGGACATCCCCGGAACTATGTTATATTTTGAAATATCTTCAGTAAAAATAATTTTTACGGGAACTCTTTGTACTATTTTGACATAACTTCCGACCGCATTTTCCGGCGGAAATAAACTCGCTTTTGCACCCGTCATTCTTTGGATACTGTCAACTTTTCCTTGAAATTTTTTTGAGCCTAAAGAATCAATCTTTATAGTTACAGATTGTCCTTTTTTCATGTTTACAATTTGTGTTTCCTTAAAATTTGCAACCACCCACATCTTATCAGGAACAATAGAGAACAATGGCTGTCCGATTTTTACATAATTTCCTTCTTCTGCGGTTCTGTTAGTAATCATTCCGTCTTGAACGGCGTAGATTTTAGTATATGAAAGGTTCAATTCGTCTTGTTCAATTTCAGCTTCCAATCTTTTTACAGTTGCTTCAATTTCATCGTATTTTGCTTGTGATGATTGACTTTCTGATTTTGCGGCAGTGTATTTCGTCTTGCTTAATTCATAATCTTGTTTGGAAACTATCCCCTTTTCATACATAGCAGCATATCTTTCAAAGTCATTTTTTGCAAAGTTTAATTCGGAAAATAATTTTTGAACCTGATTTTTTTCATTTACCAATGCACAACGTGCTTCTTCCAATTTTGCTTGTGATTGTTTTAATTTTGCAAGGTAATCATTAGAATCAATTTCCAAAAGTAAATCACCTTTTTTTACTTCCAGGTTATCTTCCGCATATAATTTTTCAATTTGACCTGATATTTTAGGAGCAACTGTAATAATATGTCCTTCCACAAAGGCATCATCGGTAGATTTGTAATAATAACCATGTATTAAATAAAAAATTCCGCAAATTATAAAAATTACAAAAGTAATTATTGGTACAAATACTCTTTTTTTCTTATATTCAGGTCTGTCATCAGTTTCGGAAATTAATTCTTCATCTTCTTGTTCCATATTCTATGCCTCTTATATTTGTAGTGAAACTTTATCTTTTACATTGAAAAATATTTTATCAAGTGTATTTAAACACATTTCCATTTCTTGATTGCTTATTCCTTCCGTAATGATTTGTCTTATATTTTGTGCAACAGGCAATATTTTATTATATAAATCAATTCCGTATTCGGTTGATTTTAGTTTAAAAATTTGTCTTCCGTTTGAATCCGGAATTTTTATAATCAGCTTTTTGCGTTCCAAAATCTTTATGATACGACTGATATTCGCTCTGTCTTTAAGAGTAATTTCAGAAAGTTGTCTTTGATATAATTCTTCGTTATCAATAATTAATGACAAAATACTGTATTGTTCCGGACTAATTTCAAAATTGTTTTCTGAAAAAATTTTATTTGATAAAGATCTGATTATAATTGCTGTTGTATACAATCTTGTATTAATTTTTTGCTTTAATATACTTCTTTGCATAATTTAATTTTTTATTTATCCTTGTGTTATAATTATAACACAAGGATAAATAAAGGAAAGTTATTTTATGAAAAAGGTAATAATTATACTTATAATTATATTTACAGTTGTTTCCGACGTTTATGCAAAGCAAAATTTTTATGAAAAAAATAGTGTCGAAAATACTTTTAAATATTTAAATATAGAATGGTGGGAAAATTTCGGAGATGAAATATTAACGGAACATATAAAAAGTTTATACGAAAATAATAATGATATAAAAAACACGGAGTTAAAGATAAAAGAAAATGAGAACCTTGTTAAAATAGAGTTTTCAAATGAGCTTCCGCAGATTGGATTTGGCGGATATATAGGCAGGGAATTTCGTTCATCAGTTCAACAATTTGGTTCAATGTCAATAGCAAGTTATGCACAAAATAATTTTCAATTTCCTCTTACGGTAAGTTATGAAGTTGATATATGGGGCAAAAAAAGATTAAAGACGAAAAGCGTACAGCAGGCTGTTATAATTGCACAACAAGCACAAAGAGCTTTATTCATCTCTTTAACTTCGGATTTTGCAGCTAATTACTTCAATTTAATCAAAACAGACAGACTTTTGGAAATACAAAATGAAATAATAAAAATACAACAAGAAATTGTATCAAGGAGTCAAGACAAATATAAAGCCGGGTTATGCTCAATAAACGAGTTGCTTGTAGAAGAAAAACTTCTTACGGTAATGAATGAAGAAAAAAATAATTTAAAAGAAAAACAAGAAGTCCTTATTAATGTTTTGAAGGCATATTTAAGCATTGGAGAACAAGATTTGGTTAAAAGAAAGCATTTTTCCGATATTGTACTTTTGGAACATATCCCTGAAAAAATTAATTCGGATATTATAGATAACAGACCGGATTATATTCAACAGGAAGCTAACATTAAAAGACTCGGTTATGATGTTAGAGCAGCTAAAAAAGAAATGTTGCCAAGTATTATAATTTCAGGTCAGATAGGATTAAATTCATACAGATTTGCAGATTTGTTTAAAACTTCCACTCAATTGGCTAATGCAGGAATAATGCCTGTCTTCGATATTTTTTCTGGAGGAAAGAAAATTGCTTTATTAAGATTAAGAAAATATCAATATGAAGAAGCTGTTAATAATTATCAACAAACAATTTTTGAGGCTGTAAAAGAACTCAATACTTCGATGTTCGATTTAAAAACGGCAAAATTAAATTACTATGAATCGCAAAAACAATTAAAAATACAAAAGGAAATTTATAATAATATTAAATACAAAGAAAAAATCGGTACAGCATCCGAATCAGATATGTTATATGCAGCTCAAAGTGTATTGGAAACAGAGAAAAACAGTATCTCAAATAAAATAAATTACACAATTGCAGCAATTTCCATCTATAAAGCTACAGGAGGGAAAAATCTTTGTAATCTTTCAAAATCGGAAGGGTTATGAAAATATAAATACTTGATTTCTTAAAATAAAAGGAAAAAGGAAGTCTAAAAATCGTAAGTGGTTAATACATTAGCCTAAATAAAAATTAAAAAAATATTTTTCATTACCCGATATTGACCGTAAGCCTGATACTTCAGTCCAAACAAAAATTAAAAAAGAAATTCTTTTTTAGCAACCCCGTTAGGTGTTTGGCTTTCATACCAAGCTTACTTTTATATTATACAATTGTTTGTTGAATATTTAATCCTTCTTTAGTATATCTTTTTGAGAAAAATATAAACAAAAGTTTTAATACTATGGTCTATTTTATGTATTTTTGGGAAAATTCAGGAATTAAGACTTGCCATACCTCTTTTGAAGGATGTATTTTATCTGTAAATAAATATTTCCTTTTGATAATATCTTCTCCGCAAGAAAACTCTGTTGTGTAAACAATATCAATATCCGGAAATTCTCTTTTAATTCTGTTAAAAATATCTTTTACTTTCTCTTTTGAATCATCGTAATCACAATATACAAGAATAATAAATTTTGCTTTCGGGTACAATTTTTTTATGGTTTTGTATATTTCGGAAATTAAAAGAGTGAATAATACTGTACTATATTTTGAATTTGATAGTTTTTGAATAATTGCATCATTTGTGAGTCTTGTAATATAAAAAGAATAGAAAAGATATTTAAAAAATGAATATTTATACAATTCTAGTTTTTTATATTTATTAATCCTATAATTAGCAGTAAATTCATTGAATATACAATTTGGCATAATAGTTAAATTTCTTCTGAAATGGTCAGGGATGAATTCATATATAATATAATCGGCATTAGGTATTTCTTGTTTTATATTCATATTTTGAAGTTGATATAAGATAGTAGCTGTCCCGCATCCAGATATGGCTCTGTTGTATACTGTTTTTCCGGTTTCTTCGGATAAAATTGTTCCTATATTGTCCTTTTCATTTAAATAAAGACCTGCCGCATAAGAACATCCAAACAAAATTATATTTCCTTTACCTTTTCCCCGGAATGTTTTATATTTTTCTCTTTCTTCTATTAAATTAAAATTATTCAAGCTAAACATATTGTTTAAATATTTGTATGCTTGACAATCTATAAACTCATTCTTGTATTTATAAAAAAACAGCACTATTGCTATAATTTCAATCAAAATGAAAAATAAACAAAAGGCTGTAAAATTGTAAAAGATTATTTTAATGCATTTTGTGATACGGGGGGGGGGTATAATAGATTGAATTTAAAACTTTTTATGTATTTAAACATTTCAAAAATCCTTATTTATAAAACTATGTAAAAGCTGCTTTAATAGCATCTGTATTTGTATTTAAACATTTCACAAATTTCTTATTTATAAAGCACTTATAATGAGGTCACCCATTTCTTTTGTTCCTACTTCTTTCATACCCTCTGACATAATGTCTTTTGTTCTGTATCCGAGTTTTAGAACTTTTTTAACTGCATTTTCAATATCATCATTAGCTTTAGAATTTTTAAGTCCGTATTTTAAAAGCATACCTACAGAAAGAATTGTTGCAATCGGATTTGCTATATTTTGGTTTTTAATATCAGGTGCGGAACCGTGAATTGGTTCAAACATTCCGGGTCCGTTTTCGCTTAAAGAAGCACTCGGCAGCATTCCTAATGAGCCTGTAAGCATTGATGCTTCATCAGACAATATGTCTCCAAATATATTACCTGTAACTATTACATCAAATTGTTTCGGATTTCTGATTAATTGCATTGCGGCATTATCAATATACAGATGAGACAATTCAACTTCGGGATAATCTTTTGCCACTTCAAGTACAATTTCTCTCCATAGTCTTGAAACATCAAGCACGTTAGCTTTATCTACCGAACATAGCTTTTTGTTTCTTAACATAGCTGTTTCAAAAGCTATGTTCGCAATTCTTCTTACTTCATCTTCCCAATAAATCATATTGTTATAGCCTACACGTTTTCCTTCTTTGACTTCTACTCCTTTCGGCTCTCCAAAGTATACATCTCCCGTGAGTTCTCTAACTATCATAACATCAACACCTTTGATAACTTCCGGTTTAAGTGTGGATGATGAAATTAATTCGTCAAAAACTGTTGCCGGTCTGAGATTTGCAAACAAATTTAATCCTTTTCTTATTCCGAGAAGTGCTTTTTCCGGTCTTACTTCCGGGGGAAGCGTATCATATTTCCAATCTCCTACGGCTCCTAACAGTACCGCATCGGATTTTTTTGCTATTTCAAGAGTTTCATCCGGAAGCGGATGTCCGTATTTTTCGTACGCACATCCCCCTATTAGTGCTTTTGTATAATTAAATTTCATATCGTATTTTTTGCCTGCCGCATTCATAACTTTAACGGCTTCATCAGTGACTTCAGGCCCTATACCGTCTCCTCCGAGTAGTGCTATATTATATTCTTTCATTATCTTACTCCTAACTTTTTAGCTGTATAATTGACTAAACCGCCTTCATTAATAAGGTTCTGTATTTCTTCCGGAAATTTATTACACTTGTATTCTTTTCCTGTTGTTATGTTTTTAATTATTCCTTTATCCAGATTAACTTCAATTATATCTCCTTTTGAACATTCATCCGAAAAAGTCGGATGTTCTAATATTGGAAGTCCTATGTTGATTGAATTTCTAAAGAATATTCTTGCAAAAGTTTTTGCAATGATTACTGAAATTCCGGATGCTTTTATTGCAATCGGAGCGTGTTCTCTTGAACTTCCGCATCCAAAGTTTTCTCCTGCTACAATAATGTCTCCTTTTTGTACTTCTTTTGCAAATGTTTTGTCTATATCTTCCATACAGTGTTCTGCAAGTTCTGAAGGTTCAGATGTGTTTAGATATCTTGCAGGTATAATTACATCCGTATCTACATCATTTTCATATTTCCATGTTTTACCTTTAAGTATATTATCCATGTAGCCCCCTTTACAATTTCCATAAATTTATTATATACTGAATATAATGAATTTGAGCAAATAAATTGCAAAAAACAATTTCTCGGAGAAAAAAATGAACGAAAATATTGGTATTAATGCAGGAAAAATTTGGCAATACTTGGAAGCTAACGGGGAATCAAAAGTTGTTCGTGTAAAAAGAGAACTTAAACTTTCTTCTGAAGAACTGTATATGGCTCTTGGTTGGCTTGCTCGTGAAGGAAATGTCGCTTTTTCTAAAAAAGGATTTTTCTTGTGGGTTAAATTGGTATAAATTGTCAAAATATTAAAATTTTTCAATACGCTGACAGTATACCGGCGGCTTCTATTTTAAAATAATTGCATTATACAATTTATTGAATCTTTATTGAAAGTTTAAATAGTGTTTGTAAAGTTTGATTTTTGATATTTGATTTTGTTAAAAAACAGGTGTTTATTTGAAGGTGTTTTTTGCAATAGAATCTTTCCGTTTTTTGTGATATCTTGAATATATAATGCCAAAATAAATAAAGGTGTTATTATAGATGTAAATCTTTCAGGTCGGAAAGATAAGATTTTGAAAGAATACTTGAGATATTGATGCAGAGGAAATTATGGATAAAATCGAAGAAAAGTTCATAGAACAAGCTGAAAAATTGGGTAGAGATTGTGAAATTCTTCCGGGCGGTGTGCTTGAGCTCGCACGAAAATTGCAAAAATCCGCTCAAACAGGTGTCCCGTTAAAAATAAAATTGGGCATGGATCCGTCAAGACCAGATTTACATTTGGGGCATACCGTTGTTATGAGAAAAATAAGAGAATTTCAAAAACTCGGTCACACTCTCCAGCTTCTTGTCGGTGGTGCTACTGCTATGATTGGCGATCCTTCCGGAAAATCCGAAACTCGCCCTGCTTTAACTATGGAGCAGGTTGAAATAAATGCAAAAACTTATTTTTCGCAAATTTCAAAAGTAATTGATGTTGAATCTGCTAATGTTTTAAATAACGCTGATTGGCTTAATAAAATGTCTTTGCCTGAAATTATTAATCTCGCTTCAAAAGTTACCGTTGCACAAATTATGACAAGAGATGATTTTAATTTAAGATTTAAAGAAGGAAGACCTATTGCTATTCATGAGTTTTTTTATCCTCTAATGCAGGCTTATGATTCGGTTGTTCTTGATTGTGATATTGAACTTGGCGGAACTGATCAGAGATTTAATACTCTTTTAGGTCGGGAATTGCAAACCGCTTTTGGTAAAAAAGAACCTCAAATTGTTATGCTGCTCCCTCTTTTGGAAGGAACTGACGGTATTAAAAAAATGTCAAAGTCTTATCCTGAACACTGTATAAGTATTTGTGACAAACCTTCAGATATGTATGGGAAAATTATGTCTATACCTGATGAATTAATTGTCAGGTATTATTCTCTTTTAACTGATTTATCCAATGATGAAATAGAAGATATAAAAAATTCTCTTTCTTGTGCTAATCCTCGAGATTTAAAAATGAAACTTGCTCATATAATTACGGAAATGTATTGTGGAAAAGATGAGGCTGATAAGGCTCAGATTGAATTTGTTAATGTTGTTCAAAATAAAGGTGTTCCGTCTGATATTCCGGTTTTTATACTCACAAATGATACAACTTTATCTGAAATAGTAATAAATAATAAGCTTGTTGAAAGTAAAAGTGAGTTTAAACGTTTAATTACTCAAGGCGGTGTTAAAATAAACGATGAGAAATGTTTGGATATTAATGCGGTAATTTCTCTTTGCGATTTACCAATGATTTTAAAAGTTGGCAAACGTAAATTTTTAAAATTAATAAAATAAATTTTTGAGGATAAATTATGCGGCTTTTAAAAAAGGCTATAAGCCAAATAAAAGAAGATATTCAAACTATATATGACAAAGATCCCGCTGCAAGAAATCTTGCTGAGGTAATTTTTTGCTATCCCGGTTTGCACGCATTAATTTGTCACAGAATTTGCCATAAATTAAACTATTGGAAAATACCTTTTTTACCACGTTTATTATCTCAAATTTCAAGATTTTTTACAGGTATAGAAATTCATCCTGCTGCAACTATTGGCAGAAGATTTTTTATAGATCATGGTATGGGGGTTGTTATTGGTGAAACTACTGTAATCGGTGATGATGTGTTGATTTATCAAGGCGTTACTCTTGGCGGTACAGGTAAAGAAACAGGCAAAAGACATCCGACCATTTGTGATAATGTTGTAATAGGTGCCGGTGCAAAAGTTTTGGGAAATATTATGATAGGTTCCGGTGCAAGAATAGGAGCAGGTTCCGTTGTGATTGACTCTGTTCCTGAACATTCTACCGTCATTGGCGTTCCGGGAAGAGTCGTTCAGCAAAAAGTCTATATCGATGGTCAGCTTCACCATAACAGAATTCCTGATCCAATTACCTGTGAACTAAATCGATTAAAGTATGAAATTGTTGATTTGAAAGAAGATTTTTCAAAAATTAAACAACAAAAAGAAAACAGTTAAATTATTTTTATTATAAAATCAGAAACTTTTATTAAAAAAGGAGAAAAACTTTCTCCTTTTTTAATATTTTTCTTTTATTTTACAACAATGTTAACCAATTTTCCGGGTACCGTAATTACTTTGACTACTTGTCTGCCTTCCAGCTGAGATTTAATTTTGGAACTGTTTAACACCATTGTTTCAAGTTCGTCTTTATTGATTTCAGCATCAACTTCCAATTTGTCTTTAATTTTACCGTTAATTTGGGCAACAACCGTAATAGAACTCATTTTCGCAAGATTTTCATCATAACCCGGCCAGCTCATATCGTGTATGCTTTTATCAAAACCTAATATTTCCCCAAGTTCTTCACTCATATAAGGAACAACAGGCGAAATTAATTTCAGCAGAGTTATCAGGGCAAAACTTAAAACATTTTTATCCTGCTCAGACAAATTTGTCTGTTTACTCGTGTAATCATATATTATATTTGTAAATTCACGATAACCTGAAATTACGGTATTAAATTGAAATTCCGCATTTATATCCTGCGTTATCTTCTTGACTGCAATATGTGTCTGTCTTAGCAAATTATTTGTTTCCTTTGATAAGTTACTTATTTCAGGAAGTTTATAATCTATTATAATGTTGCTCTTATTTTGTATAAATAATCTCCACAATCTGTTAACAAACTTATAACAGCCTTCAACACCTGCATCAGACCAGTCAAAGTCACGTCCCGGCGGTGAATCCGAAAGAATAAACAATCTTGCTGTATCTGCACCGTAATTTTCAAAGATTTCATCGGGATCAACAGTATTCCCTTTTGATTTTGACATTTTGGAACCGTCTTTTAATACCATACCTTGTGTCAGCAGATTTTTAAACGGTTCATCAACACTTGTTATTCCTAAATCGTGTATCGCTTTAGTAAAAAATCTTGCATACAGCAAGTGTAAAATTGCATGCTCTATACCTCCTATATATTGATCGACAGGTGACCAATAATCTGTAGCTTCTTTAGAAAACGGCTCTTTATCGTTATGTGCATCTAAATATCTGTAATAGTACCAATTTGAACACATAAATGTATCCATTGTATCCGGTTCTCTTTCAGCTTCTTCTCCACAAATCGGACATTTCGTTTTTAAAAATGTCGGTGAGGTTAAAATTGGCGATTTGCCTTTTACTGAAAAGTCAACATCTTTTGGTAATAATACCGGCAAATCTTCTTCCGGAACAGGAACCATTCCGCAATGTTTACAATGAATTATCGGAATCGGTGCTCCCCAGTACCTTTGTCTTGATATTAACCAGTCTCTGAGTCTGAATTGTGTTGTTTCTTTACCAAAACCATGCTCTTCGGCATATTTCGTAATTGCCGTTTTAGCTTCTTCATTGTTTAAACCTGTAAATTCACCTGAATTTACAAGCACTCCCGGTTCTGTATATGCTTCTTCAAGCGGTGCATCAGGTCTTTTCGGATTATCTATTACTCTTTTTATTGCTTTATTATATTTTTTTGCAAATGCATAATCTCTTTCATCATGTGCAGGAACAGCCATAACGGCTCCTGTTCCGTAATCTGCAAGTGCATAATCTGCCGCCCATATTTCACTTTCTTCTCCGTTAAACGGATTAATTATATGAGTACCTAATGGCACTCCTGTTTTAATTCTCTCGGTAGAAAGTCTTTCTATTTCTGTCATCCTCGATGCATTTTCCCGATATTGCCTTACTGATTCTCGATTTTCCTCTGTTGTTAGTTTATCTATATCTTTATATTCCGGAGCTACTACAAGATATGTTATTCCGAAAACAGTATCCGGTCGTGTCGTATATACTGGTATTTCTAATCCTTCTGTTTCTTTTACCTTAAATTTAATTATTGTACCGTGGGATTTACCTATCCAATTTCTCTGCATGGTTTTGACACTATCAGGCCACCCATCAAGCTTATCTAAATCTTTCAAAAGTCTGTCCGCATATTCTGTGATTTTTAAAAACCATTGTGAAAGGTATTTTTTCTCCGCTATACTGTCACATCTCCAACATTTGCCGTCTATTACCTGTTCATTTGCAAGTACTGTCGCACATTTTGGACACCAATTTACAGCTGCTTCTTTTTTATACGCTAATCCCTTTTTGAAAAATTTAAGAAAAAACCACTGTGTCCATTTATAATATTCCGGCAGACAACTTGCTATTTCCCTGTCCCAGTCTACCATTATCCCCAATCTTTGAAGTTGTCCTTTCATGTAACTTATATTATTTAATGTCCAGGTTTCAGGATCCGCTCCATGCTGAATTGCTGCATTTTCCGCCGGAAGTCCGAAACTGTCCCATCCCATCGGATGTAATACATTATATCCGTTCATCTTTTTGAAACGGGCTATTACATCTGAAATTGTATAATTTCTTACATGCCCCATATGAAGTTTCCCTGACGGATACGGTAGCATCGAAAGTACATAATATTTGGGTTTGTCTGATTTATTATGTACTTTGTTGACTTTTTTCTCTTCCCATATTTTACGACGTCTTTCTTCTGTTTCTTTCGGAAAATATTTCTCTTCCACTGCATTATCCTCACAATTTTTCTTAGGTGTTTCTTTTACTTAATTCTATCATTAAAATATTTTCTTTGTAAAAGTTTAATGTCATTTCTTGTCTTTATTATGTTTTACTAATCTAACCGTATAAAAAATTTATAAATTCAATTATTGTTCTCTGAATTACTATGTTATTATTTGTGTTATCTGTATAATATTTGTGGTGTTATAATGAAAACTTTTTATTTAAAAACTTCATTTTTTATAACTTTATTTATTTTATGTATTGCTCTATCTTTTCATTATTCTGTTGATTGCGATTTGTGGGCAAGATTAATTGCCGGAAAGTCTGTTATTGAAAATGGTATAATTCTAAAAAATGATTTTTTGTCTTATACACCCACTCATGTTTGGATAGACCATGAATGGGGTGCAAGCGTAATTTTTTACCTGTTTAAAAAAATTGCAAATATTTTAAATATACATGAATTAGAAATTTTCATTATGTTAAAGACAATTTTGTTGTTTTTAATATATTCTCTTTGTTTTGTAAGTATATCAATACGCAGACCTGAAAATTCTCCGCCTTATCAAATTTTATATTTTACATTTGCAGCACTTGCAGGAAATATAGTATTTGCATCTACTATCAGGTGCCACATATTTACATATTTGTTTTTTACGGTTTGGATATTAATTTTGGAACTGTACAGAAAAAATCAAAACAAATACATTTTATATTTACTGCCTTTTTCAATGGTATTATGGTGTAATATTCACGGCGGATGTTTAAGTGGTTTGGGTTTACTTTTTATTTATGCGTTTGGTGAATTTTTAAATAAAAAAAATTTCCGACCATACGTAATAACACTAATAGTGTCTTTATTTGCTTTGTTAATAAATCCATACGGAATAGATTATATAAAATTTTTGTTTACGGCTGGAACAATGAACAGGCAATGGATATCAGAATGGCAATCACCGTTTTTAAATGCTGATTTTTTATATGCCGTTAAATTCAAAATATTTTTTATATTTATGACAATAATAGCGTATTTAAGTGCAGCGAAAAACAAATTTGATTTAAAAAAATCAGATAAAACAAAAATATTATTAATTGTTGTCACAGGTATTATTTCAGCTGCTCATTCAAAGCTAATTGCATTTTTTGTAATTACATCAATGATTTTTATGTTTGATAATGTTTATTGGATGCTAAAACAGTCAAAAATACCGAAAGGATTATTAAATGCGAATAACAAAATTGTATACGCTTTAATAATAATATTTTCGCTCTATTCAGCAGACACAGGGCGTCGAACAAAGTACAATTTTATAATAAAAAACAGTTATCCCTATGCTGCAATACAATTTTTAAAAGAAAATAATATAAAAGGAAATCTGTTTGTTGAAATGACATACGGCAGCTTTTGCGCATACAAATTATTTCCTCAAAATAAGATATTTATGGACGGCAGATATGAAGAGGTATATAATCCTGATTTATTAAACGTAATGAAAAACTTTATAAGACAGGAAGGAAACAATAAAGACGCAGTTATAACAGATTATGGAACAGATATTGTTTTATTAAAATATCCTGTTTGTTTTGCAGATTTTTTGTATACCCATAAAACAACACCTGCTGTAGAGAAATTGCAAAATTTATATTGGAAAAAGATATATGATAATAGGTATTGGGTAATGTTTGTAAGAAGTGATTATCCAATTAAAGACATAAAAGAAATCGAATATTCACCCAAAAACACATATAAAACATTGTTTAAAACAGAAATAACAAAGGAGCTTTTATTAGATATGGAGAATGCTAATAAATAAAACCGCCGCCGATTAAATGACCGTCTGCCGGAGAGTAAAATACAGCTGCCTGACCTTTGGCGACACTGCAAACAGGACTTTCAAAAGTAATTGTTGCAAAATTTTCGGATAGTTCAACCAAAGCGGACTTTGCAGGCATGTTGTATCTGATTTTAACCATTGCGGTAAAATTGCCTGTATATCTTGTATCGTGGATGTTTAAATTTTTAATTTTAACAACATTAGTAAAAGTTTCAGATTTAATACCCACGTAAACAATATTCTTGTCAATATCTGTTTTTATAACATACAGAGGTTCACTAAAAGCAATGCCGATACCTTTTCTTTGACCCGGAGTATATTTTGCGGCGCCGTTATGCACACCAATTTTTTTACCTGAAGAAAGAAGAACAATATCTCCTTTTTTGTGTTCGATTAAATTGTCAATGTAAAGAGAAGAAGTAGTATTTTGAATAAAACAAATATCCTGGCTGTCTTTTGCGGATTTAGACGGAAGGTCATTTTCTTCCGCAATTTTTCTTATTTCATCTTTAGAAGCAAAAGAAGCTAAGGGGAATATGGTTTTTGACAATAATTCTTTTGGAAGATTAAACAAAAAATATAACTGATCTTTTTTAATATTATTAGCAGGATAAAGAAGATGTAATCCGTCTTGTTCCATTATTTTAGCATAATGACCGGTTGCAATATAATCACATCCCCGAGATTTAGCAAAATCAAAGAGCTTGCCCCATTTAATCAATTTGTTGCAAAGTATGCAAGGATTAGGAGTAAGTCCGATTTTGTAGGAAGAGTCAAAATAGGATATTATATTTTCTTGAAAGTAATCACATAAATTTATAACTTCAAAGGGAATGTTAAGTTTTTTAGCAACAATTTGAGCATTATCAACAATAGAAGAATAATCATTGTTAAATAGCTTTGCCGTAAATGCCAAAACCTCATAACCTTGATTTTTAAGAATCATAGCGGCTACAGAGCTGTCAACACCTCCGCTGAGAGCAATTGCAATTTTAATTTTTTTATGCATAAGAAAAAATTCCTTTCATAAACATAATAATATGAAACATAATGAAAATATACCGGTCTACTAAAAGAGATGATGAAAAATTTTTAATTTGTAATATAATAAAACTCAGGAGAACAGATTTTGAAAAAAACATTTTTAACAATTACATTACTATTTTCAATGATGCTTCCGTCAGGAGCTTCACAACAAACCATGCTTTACGATCAAGTATGGAAATTAATTAATTCTAAATATGTGGATGAAAGCAATAACTGTCAAAATTGGTATAAGTGGAGAAAAAAATATGATTCTTATATCAAAACGAATGAAGATGCTTATGTAGCAATAGATACAATGCTTGCAAGCTTGAATGATCCCTATACAAAATTTCTTGATCCAAAAGAGTTTAAAGAAGAAACGAGCAGTATAAAAGGTTCATTAAAAGGTATAGGAGTACAAATCGGAGTCCGTGACGGAAAGCTGTTAATAATAGCACCAATGGAGGATACCCCCGGAGAAAAAGCAGGTTTAAAAGCAGAAGATGAGATTTTGCAAATTGACGGTAAATCAACAAAAGGAATAACTGTTGATAAAGCAGCAGATTTAATCAGAGGTGAAGAAGGTACCATTGTAAAACTTTTAATCAAAAGAAAAGATGTACCAAATAAGATTTATTCCGTACCTAGGGCAAAAATTGAAATAAAATCAGTTTCTACAAAACTTCCTTCAGACGGCGTAAAAATGGATTCAAGAGTAGGATATATAAGGTTGAGTTCTTTTATAAGCCAAAATGCTATTGAAGAGTTTAAAAAAGCACTTGACGGATATTCGGATAAAAAAGGCTTTATTATAGATCTTCGTTCAAATCCGGGAGGACTTTTAGCAAATGCAATAAGTTTATCCGATATGTTTTTAAACGGAGGTGTTATTGTAAGTACTGTAGACAGAATGGGATATAAAGAAACAATTCGTGCCAACAGACAATATATTTGCGATAAACCTTTAGTTGTTTTGATAAATGGCGGCAGTGCTTCTGCAAGTGAAATTTTCTCCGGAGCAATGAAGGATAATTGCAGAGCGTTAATAGTCGGTGAAAAATCATTTGGAAAAGGTCTTGTCCAAGAAATAAACAAACTTCCCGAAGGTTCCGGATGTAATATAACTATTCAAAAGTATCTTACTCCAAGCGGTACCGATATTCATAAAAAAGGAATAAATCCTGACATAACCGTTTCTTTTACGGAAGATGATATTAAGGCTAAAAAAGATGTTCAATTGATTAAGGCACAGGAATTATTAATCAGGATGATAACTTATCAACCTCAAATTAACGGTTAGTATTGTTAAGTTTATCATTAATTATTTGAACGGCATTTAAAAGCGGGTCAATTGCAGTAGAAAACGGTGGTGCATAAGGTAGATCTATGCTCATAAATTCATCAATTTTAATGGATTCCTGTATGGCAATAGTAGCTGTAGAAACCCGCTTTTCTGCTTCACCTGTGCCAATACCCTGAACACCTAAGATTTCTCTTGCATTTGCATCTACAATCAATTTTAAAGTAATTTCTGCTGCTTTGGGCATATAACCGGCTCTGTCTTCTTTTGTGACAGTTGAAGTAATAACGTCATAACCTGATTGTTTCGCTTCTCTTTCGGTAATACCGGTCATAGCAACCGTAAAATCAAAGTACCTGCTTACGGCAGCACCTAATACTCCTTCAAAATCACAGTTATCATTTGCAATATTAATTGCGGCACAGCGTCCTTCTTTATTGGCAGTTGAACCAAGAGGGAGCCAGCATGGTCTGTTCGTTACAATATGATGCTTTTCACAGCAGTCGCCAACTGCATAAATTCTTGGCGCTGATGTTTTTAAATGCGAATTTACCCATATTGTATTTTTTAAACCTGATTTTAAACCTGCATCAATTGCTATTTCACTATTTGGAATTACTCCTGCACAAACAACAATAAAATCGGTATTAAACTCAAATCCGTTTTGTGTAATTACTTTTGAAGCATTTCCATTTTTACCGTCAAATCTTACCGCATAATCTGAATTATATAATCTGATTTTATCTCCATCACGTTTCATAATGTAATCTTGAATTTTAATTGCAATGTCATCATCAAATACATTCATTAAATGTTCATGCGGATTGATAATGTTGACATATAAACCATTCTGAATAAAGGCTTCCAAAAGTTCTATTGCAATATATCCAAATCCTACCAGTGTTACCACTTTTGATTCTTTCATTTTGTTTTTAATATTTACACCGTCTTGAAGTTTTCTAAGTGTATATACATTTTTAAAATTGATGTTTTCAATGGGTGGTAAATATGGTCTCGCACCGGTTGCAAGAACTAAAATATCGTAAAATACTTCTTCCAATTCGGAATTGTCTGTATTTTGAAGCAGAACGGACTGTTTGTCAACATCAATTCGTACAGCTTTTTTACCTAAAAATACTTTTATACCGTGCTTATTAAATTCTTCCGGAGAACGAACCAAAAGTTCTTCCATAGCAGGAATAACACCGCCGATAAAATACGGAAGTCCGCATGCTGAATAGGATACAAATTGTTCCTCCGTATACATTTCAATAATTGAATCAGGGTCTTCCCGTCTTAATTTTGCAGCGGTTTTAGGCCCGGCTGCTCCGCCTCCTATAATCACAATTCGTCTTGCCATTTTTTTAAAATGGGCTTTTACATAAGCAAAAGCCCTGTCCTTTCTTTAATTAAAATTAAATTCCATTCTCTGAATTTCTATACCGGAAATGTCTAACAGTTTGCTTCCTATTAAAACAGCCTTCTCTTTATCCGGAATTTCAAGCAGTATTAAAGCAAATTTCGGACAACTTCCTTCTTTTATATCGTGTAGTCCAAGTCTCGTTTTTATAAAACACCCGTAATCCGTTAAAATTCTTTGTATACACTCTGAACTTTCAAAACGATTTTCCGTTTTTATACCTAATATTATCGTCATTATTCTTTTATCTCTATTTTTTTGTGTTTATCTTCTTCTTTTTCAATTTTATTTAATTCAACACGTAAAATACCGTTTTTTAGATTTGCTTCACAGTGTTCAATATCTATATCGGCCGGAAAATATAATGTTCTTGAATATTTTCCGTATCTGAATTCGCTTTTATGATATTTGTGATTTTGCTCTTCATCTTTGTTTTCTATTGCTTTAGTTGCAGAAATACATAAGGAATTTTTGTGTAAATCAAGATTAATATCATCCCTTTCTATTCCAGGCATTTCAACTTTAACAACGTATTTGTCCTCAAACTCTTTAATATCTACCGGCATTGCCATACCTTTAACTTCCTGCTCAAATACGTATTCGGGAAATAAATTATCAAAACTTTTGTGTAAAATTGATGTGATATCGTCGTTTAGCATACTCAAAAATGTATCAGGTTTTTTAATTAAATACTTCATTGTTTCTCCTTTTGGGTTTTACCCTTTCAATAATTGACAATTTAATATTTAATAAAAAAGACGGTACTCACATTACCCAGGAGTACCGTTTACGAAAGGTTAGTTATATTTTTGATTTAATGGTTTATGCTTCTTTTTCATCCATTTCTTCAAGCTGTTTTTTCTTCAGGTTGTAAAGAACCATATCTGCCAATAAATCAAATGATTTCGTGTTTTTGATGTCTGCTGAAAATTCTTTTATCAAAGATTCTTTAACCATGTTTTCAAGGCATAATTCAGTAGCCTCAACATTGTTTTCTTTATCACCGCAAATTAAATCATAATACTTACTGTTAATTTTATAATCTTCCATTTCGGAAAACATCATCCATTTTAATTTCGGTTGAATATTCTTAATATCTTTAACTACTTTTAAATTCTTTAAATTAAACATTTCCACTTACCTTTCGTATTAATTATCATACAATTTTAATTTTATATGTAAAAATCGAAATTTTCATTGCCTGTTAGAAGTATTCGATTTTATTCACCACACTTTTGATACTTACATAATGAATCTCAAGATGAAAAATTTACTTTTTAGACCATGTTTGTTACAAAACTTAACAATTTAAAAATAACAATGAGTTCAATATTGCTTTTAGTGAACTAATATCATAGAATTAAAGGACAAAGAGTTATCGAAATAAATTTTTTCGGAGAGAAAATGGGCAAGTGTAAAAGAAGGACTCTGAACAAACAAATATTATCGTCATCATTAAGCAGGAAAGAAGCTTTAGAAGATGTAATAAGTAAAATCCGAGAAAACAAACTGGATACAAATACTAAAAATTTATTAACATTATTTGGAATAACACCTGAAGAATTAACAGAAGCAGGTGCAAGTTATGAAGAAGTATTAATTTTAAAGCGATATATTTTTTAACAAGTAAAAACAAACAATTTATTTACAAAATGACAAAAGGTGAGAAAAAATATAAAATAGAAAAAATATATTGTATGGAGAAAGATTATGAGAGAAGAGATATTGTCTTTATTAGAGAAGAACAGTAAAATTGATATAAAAGAAATAGCGATAATGTTAGGAACAGATGAAGAAGCTGTTTTTAATGAGATAACGGCAATGGAGAATGAAGGGATAATATGTGGTTATCATACATTAATAGATTGGGATAAAATATCGGATGAAAAAGTGACAGCCCTGATAGAGGTAAGGGTAACGCCGCAAAGGGGACAAGGTTTTGATTTTATAGCGGAGAGGATATATAATTATCCGGAAGTTAATTCTGTATACCTGATTTCGGGAGGTTATGATTTACTTGTAACGATACAAGGGAAAACATTAAAAGATGTATCAGCATTTGTATCGGATAAACTTTCGACATTAGAGGCGGTATTAAGTACGGCAACGCATTTTATATTAAAGAGATATAAAGACCATGGAACGATAATGACAGGGAAGCCAAAGGATCAAAGAGAGGTTATTTCATGAGAGATCCTTTATCAAAAAAAATAATTCAAGTGAAACCTTCAGGGATAAGGAAATTTTTTGATTTGGTAAGTGAAATGGAAGAAGTGATATCATTAGGAGTTGGAGAGCCTGATTTTGATACGCCATGGCATATCAGAGATGAAGGAATATATTCACTTGAAAGGGGAAAGACATTTTATACATCTAATTCAGGGTTAAAGGAATTAAAGATAGAAATATCAAAATATATCAAAAGGAAGCAAGGAGTTGAATATAATCCCAAAGAAGAGATAATGGTAACGGTAGGAGGTTCGGAAGCTATAGATATAGCATTAAGAGCAATGATAGATTCCGGTGATGAAGTATTAATACCGCAGCCAAGTTATGTATCATACGAGCCCTGTGCGTATTTAGCAGGAGCGAAACCTGTAATAATAGATTTAAAAGCGGAGAATGAATTCAAGCTGACGGCGGGAGAAATAATTGAAAAATGCACAGATAAAACAAAGATATTAATATTACCGTTTCCTAACAATCCGACAGGTTCAATAATGGAACGAGGAGAATTGGAAGAAATAGCAGAAGTAATTAAAGAAAAAGACCTGTATGTATTATCTGACGAAATATACAGTGAATTGACATATAAAGGCAGGCATGTTTCAATAACGTCGATAGAAGGAATGAAAGAGAGGACGGTATTAATAAACGGATTTTCTAAATCGTATGCAATGACTGGATGGCGTTTAGGATATGCGTGTGCAACGAAGAAGATATTGGACCAGATGTTAAAGATACACCAATATGCAATAATGTGTGCTCCGACAACGAGCCAATATGCAGCGATAGAGGCATTAAGGAATGGGGATAAAGATGTAGAAGAGATGCGATGTTCATACAATTATAGGAGGAGATATCTTCTTAATGCTTTTAAAGAGATGCAAATAGAATGTTTTGAGCCATACGGAGCATTTTATGTATTTCCGTGCATAAAGGAATTTAATATGACGAGTGAAGAATTTGCAACGAGATTTTTAAAAGAGGAGAAAGTTGCGACAGTGCCAGGGACAGCATTTGGAGCGGGAGGAGAAGGATTTTTAAGGATATCATATGCATATTCACTTGATACATTAAAAGCAGCGATGTCAAGAATGAATAAATTTATAACAAAACTGAGAAGCAGGTAAATTGAAGGGAGCATAGGAAGCAGGCAAAAGAAGTAAGCACAATACAAAAGAGATAGTAATAAATAATTTTATATAAAGCTTGTCAGTAAATATCATTTGATAGATAATAGGAAAAGAAAATACATTAAAGAGGAAGAATATGAAGAAACCGAATATAGCAGTTCTTGGGGCAACAGGAGTAGTTGGAAGAGAGATATTATCGATATTAAAAGAAAATGAAGTGCCGTATAAAGATATAAAATTTTTAGCAAGTGCAAAAAGTGCAGGGAAAAAGATAGAATTTAAAGGCAAAGAATACACGGTAATTGAAGCAACAGCCGATGTGTTTGAAGGAATAGACATAGTTCTGGCATCAGCCGGAGGGGCAACGAGTTTGGCACTTGCAAGGGAAGCTGTTAAGAGGGGAGCGGTATACATAGATAATTCAAGTGCATTTCGTATGGATAAAGACGTACCGCTAGTAATTGCCGGTGTAAACGATGAAGATTTGAAGAAACATAAAGGAATAATAGCAAATCCTAATTGTTCAACTTCGCAATTAATGTTAGTTTTAAAGCCGCTTCATGATTATGCCGGAATAAAGAGGTTAATAGTAAGTACATATCAGGCGGTTAGCGGAGCAGGATTAAAGGCAATAAATGAACTTACGGAAAGTACAAAAGCGAAAATGAACGGAGAGTCATTTGAACCGAAGGCATTCAAAAAAGATATAGCATTCAATGTAATTCCGCAGATAGATGTATTTTGTGAGAACGGATATACAAAAGAAGAGATGAAAGTAGTAAATGAAACGAAAAAGATATTACATCTTTCGGAAGATACGCCGATTACATGTACAGCCGTAAGAGTTCCTGTATACAACAGTCATTCGGAAGCGGTAACAATAGAATTTAAAAAAGAAATAACAAGTGATAAAGCGAGAGAGCTGTTAAAAAAGGCGTGGGGAGTTGAAGTTAAGGATGACATTAGTAATTTTGAATATCCTACAGCGAAAGATGCGTCAGGAAAGAACCCTGTTTATGCGGGAAGAATAAGGAAAGATCTTGCATTTGATAATGCAATTTCGCTTTGGTGTGTTGCAGACAATTTAAGGATAGGTGCGGCACTAAACACTGTAAGAATTGCGGAAAAAGTTATAGAGATGGGATTGTTCTAAAAAGGGAAGGAATCAGCTATGAGGTATGATGCCGGAGAAATAATAACAGCGATGGTTACGCCATTTAAAGAGAATTATGAAGTAGATTATGATTCTCTTAAAAAGCTAATAAATCATTTAATAGCAACAGGTTCAGACGGAATATTGGTTGCCGGAACAACAGGGGAGTGTCCTACATTAACCCATGAAGAGGAGTGGGATATTTTAAAATTTGTGATCAGGAATGTAGGAGACAGGGCGAAGGTTATTATGGGTACTGGTTCTAACTCTACGGAAACAGCCGTTATGACGGCACGAAAGGCCCAAGAACTTGGAGCGAGTGCAATTTTAACTGTTGTAC
>CANQLA010000021.1 GCA_947624605.1 Candidatus Gastranaerophilales bacterium
TGTCGCTGCTTATAGTGCTGTCTGCGGATATATTGCAGATCCTACGGAAATATTGTAAGGAGGAAAAATGTTAAAAGGAAAAGTTTGGAAATTCCCTGATAATATATCAACTGATCATATAGCACCCGGAAGATTATTCCATTTGCGTTCTAATCTGCCTGAATTTGCTAAACACGTACTTGAAGATGCTGACCCTGATTTCGCTTCCAATGTTCAAAAGGGCGATTTTATTGTCGCAGGTTCTAACTTTGGTTTGGGTTCTTCCAGAGAACACGCTCCACAAATTATTAAATTATCTGGGGTTGGTGCTGTAATCGCAAAGTCTTTTGCAAGAATTTTCTACAGAAATGCTATTAATATCGGGCTGCTTCTGTTAGAATGTAATACTGACGGCATTGATGCCAATGACGAACTCGAGGTCGATGTTAAACAAGGTATAATTAAAAATTTATCTAAAAATACCGTTATTTCCTTTAATCCCCTACCTGATGTTATGATTAAACTCCAACAAGACGGCGGTTTGATTGAACATATCAAAAAAAATGGTGATTTTAAACTTATTTGATATTGTACTCAGGGTTTATTTATTTTTTCAAAATTAATTATTTCGTTTGATTAATTTTTCTTAATGTTTTGTAATAATTATTCTTGTATTTGATTTGGAGAAAAATTGTGAATTTAAACGAAGAATGTTTATTATTATATCTGTCTAACCCTTTACATTCTGAAAGTTTTGTTATGGAATGTGAACAGAATAATGTATTTTTAAATTGTCAGGAGTATAATGAAGTTACATGGCTATTTATTTCTTACTAAGGACGATTAAGTGAATATTTCTAAAATTAAAGACTTTTTTCATGACAACAAGATGGTATTTATATATACTTTCATTATTGTTTTTGTTTTATTCGTGTTTTCTTTGCTCATAATTAACGGCTCTTTTGGTAAATTTCTTAATGCAATGGAATTAAAAACTTTTGATATAAGGCAATCTTTAATTGCAGATAAAAAAATTGTATCTGACGAAATTAGAATCATAACTGTTGATGATGAAAGTTATGAATATGTTATTAACAAATACGGTGAATGGCCTATACCTCGATATGTTTATGCTGAAATTTTAGATTATATTGAGTCCCAAAGCCCTGCTGTTGTCGGTTTTGATTTATTATTTGTTCATTCAATGAGAAATAATAAAAATAGTGATGACAGATTAGCAGCTGCTTTTGCTAAATATGATAATGCTTTTACTGCTATAAATTTTGATGATACCGATTTTAATGTCAGAAAACCTGTTAATCTGCCAAACAATTTGGCTTCTAAAATTAAAATAAATTCTTCAAAATTTAGTCCTGATTTATATAAAAATTGCAGGTCAATATTGCCTCAAATAATTGAAAAAACTCCAAATATCGGACATATTAATACTGCTAAGGATGATGACGGTATTACTCGTTCTATTCCTTTATATATCGCTTATCCTGATTATCATAAAGATGAAAATGACAATTTCGTTTTTGACAAATCCGATATCAATTATTATCCTTATATGACTTACAAACTTGCTTTGAAATATATTTCCCGGCAAAAAGGCATTCCGTACGAAAAACTTCTGTCAAATTCTATTTCGGTTCAGAACAATAATTTAAAAATAATGGGTGAATATATTCCTATGTCTTATGACGGCAGAGTTATTTTAAATTGGTACGGTGAAACCGGTCTTGAAGACAGCAAAAACTTTAAATATATTCCTATGTGGAAAGTTATTGAATCAATGGAAAATAAATACAGCAAGAATAAACTCGCTGACGATACGTTTACAGACAAGGTTGTATTTGTTGGTACCAGTGTGTTTTCGCTTTCTGACATAAAAAGTGTTCCGACTTCAAAATACATGCCCGGTGTTGAAGTCCATGCAACTTTATTCAACAATTTATTGAACAATTCATTTATAAAACCGTTGTCTAATGTCCAAAATATTATATTTGCTGTTATTTTAGCTGGCATAATTGCTTTTGTAACTTTGTATTTTTCTTCGGTTTTAGTTTCATCTTTAATTTCCATAGTTTTGATTACAGGTTATTTAATTATGTCAACAGTAGTTATGTTGAATTGTAATATTTGGATGTGGGTTGTTTTGCCGGTTGTTTTATCTTTGATTTCTATAATTTGTGTATATATTATCAAATATCTTTTAAAATCAAGGGATTTTGAATTAACTTACAAACTTGCAACGACAGACGGTTTAACTGATTTATATAATCACAGATTTTTCCAAGAGCAAATGTCTATGTGTATTGCTGATTGTGAAAGATATAACAGAAAATTTTCTTTGATAATGATTGATATAGATTTCTTTAAAAAATTTAACGATACTTATGGTCATCAAGCCGGCGATGCTGTTTTGAGAGGAGTTGCTCATACCCTTAAAAAAAATGTCAGAAGTTCTGATGTTGTTTGCAGATATGGTGGTGAAGAGATGACTATAATTTTAAAAGATACAGATTTTGAGCAAGCCTTTATTGCTGCTCAAAAAATATGTAAAACTATTGCTGAAAAACCCTACAAAATTGCACCAAATACTGAAAAACAAGTTACTATAAGTTTAGGGGTTGCTACTTACCCTGAGTGTGGTAAAACTACTCAAGAAATGATTGAATATGCCGATAAAGGTTTATATGCCGCTAAAGAAAACGGCAGAAACCAAGTTGGCAGACAAAAATAAAGGATAGTTTCCGGTATTGAAAAAAAAACTTCTTAAACTATTTAATATATTTTTATTAATCTTTATATTCTTTGTTATATTTGAATTATTTTGTAATTATTTTTTTTCAAAATTACATCCTGACTTTGCTGATGCTATTAAGAATAAAATGCATTTTGGTTTACTTCCATATAAAAAAATTATTCCGTTTTCCCAAAAATTAGAATTTGAATTTACTAAAAATAAAGAAAAAATTTATCCTGCAAAAAATGCTAAAAAAGGTGCTGTAGCTATTGTTGGCTGTTCTTGTACCGAAGGTATCGGTCTTAGTTATGAGCAAACTTTTGCTGCAAATATTAATAAATTAACCGGAAGAAAAGTATATTCAAGAGCTAAATCTTGGCGTGGATTACCTTATGTATATTACCAAGTTGATAAAAAACTTATTCCGTATGATACTCAATATATTATTTATGTTTTCATTTTTAATCATTTGCAAAATTTATACAGTTATTATGATCTTTGGGACAATATAATTATGTTACATTATTATGAAAAAAATGGTAATGTTATACAAAATAATCCCAAAATGTTATTTCCATACTCTTTATATTCTTATAAACTTCTTATGGATTATATTACATATTTAAATTTTAAAAAAGAATTGACTGATTTTAAATTGTATTCTTTTTTGATTACAAAATTAGTTGAAAAACTTAAAGAAAATTACCCCGGAACAAAACTTATTGTTTTGCAAATTCAAGTAGAAGAAGATTTTCCTGTTACTTTTCCAAAAATTTTGGAAAATAAATTGAAATCTATGGGTGTAACAGTTCTGAATGCAGAGCAGTTAACCGGCGATAAATACTACCTCCCTAAAAATAAATTAACAGACGAAAAAATTCATCCCAATGCCGATGTTTGGACTGCTTTAACTCCCAAAATAATTCAAGCTACAGGATTATAGGATTGTAAAATTTATTCAAACAAAGCTCGTATAAAGTCTTGAGAATTAAAATATTTTAAATCAGTAATTTTTTCACCAACACCAATAAGCTTTACGGGCAAGTTTATCTCTTTAGCAATTGCAATTATTATGCCGCCTTTTGCACTTCCGTCAAGTTTTGTCAGTACTATTCCTGTTAAATTTGAAATTTCTTTAAATACTTTTGCCTGCTGAAGTCCGTTTTGTCCTGTATTTGCGTCTATTACAAGCAAACTCTCCGAAAAGCTATCCGCTGCAAGTTTTTTTATAACCCCGGTTATTTTTCCCAACTCTTCCATTAAATTATGTTTGTTTTGCAATCTTCCGGCTGTATCAATCAGTAAAATATCATAATTTTCACTTTGTGCCTTTTTTATGGCATCATAAACTACAGCCGCTGCATCTGTTCCGTCTTTGCGAATTATATCCGCTCCGGCTCTTTCCGACCATATATTTAACTGTTCTTCAGCCGCTGCTCTGAATGTATCTGCTGCGGCTACCAAAACTTTTTTCCCCTGCTGTTTGTATTGATATGCAAGTTTTGCTATCAATGTCGTTTTACCTGCACCATTTACACCTGTTATCAAAAATATATTTAATCCTTCTTTTATATTAATTTTTTCACTTCCGGCTGACTCTAATATTTTATTAAATTCATTTTTCATAAATTCACGAATTTGAGAAGGTTTGATTTTTGAATGCTTTGAACGTAATTTATCTGTTATTTCCGCTGCCGTATTTACTCCTACGTCTGCTTTTATAAGTAATTCTTCAGTATCATCAAGTGCAAATTCGTCAAATTCTTCTTTGGTTTCTATTGCTCCTGTTATGCTTTGAACCAGATTTTTAGCAGTATTGGCTACTGTTTGTTTTAATTTGTCTAATGAAAAAGAAAAACCGCTGTTTTCGTTATCACACTTGTCGTCAGTTTCTTTTATTTCATTATTTTGTTCTGTATTTCTTTTGTCTTTTTTTTTAAAAAACTCAAACATTGTTAGTATAGTCCGTGTTCTTTTATTACCTTTGCAAGAATTGCATTTATAAATGATGCACTGTCTTCTGTTGAATATCTCTTTGCAAGTTCTACCGCTTCATCAACAACTACCTTTGTTGGTGCTTCTTTGACAAATAAAAGTTCTGTAATTGATATTCTTAAAATGTCTTTATCTGTTTTTACAAGCCTGTTAAATTCCCAGCCTACTGACAGCCTTTTGATTTCATCATCAACATCTGTGTGATTTGATGAATATTCTTTTGCAATTTTTTGTATATATGCTTTTGTATCGCAATTCTCTTCAAGTGCTGACATTTCCGCAATTTCTAATGCTTCAAATGCTTTTTCACATACTTCAGCTATACTTGTTAATCTGCCTGACATATCTGATGTTAACGGTATAGGAACAGGTATATTGTTGCTTTCTATTGGCCTTGACAAGTTTGTCGGATTATTTGCTTCATATTCATCTATGTATTCTATCATTTCTACTATCGCTGACGATTGAAGTTTGAGT
The DNA here is from genome assembly GCA_947624605.1 of Candidatus Gastranaerophilales bacterium. Classification (GTDB taxonomy): domain Bacteria; phylum Cyanobacteriota; class Vampirovibrionia; order Gastranaerophilales; family Gastranaerophilaceae; genus RUG841. The sequence continues at coordinate 5,201 of CANQLA010000021.1, forward strand.
TCTTCATATGCGTTATTTGTCAATGTCCTTATTGAATTTATTATTATTTGGTTGAAATCCCTGTTTTTATATTGTTTTATATCTTCTCCCAGCTGAGAAAATAATATTAGAGTTAATTCTCTTGCAGCACGTCTTGCTAACATTTTGTCGTCCTTTTGATTATTTGTTTTTTTGGTTATATTAAACATTAAACAAAATAAATTGTCATCTTTTTTCTGTTTTCAAAAGATTATCAAAATATTCTATTGTTTTCATTAATCCTTCTTCAATTCCGATTTTTGGCTCCCAATTTAATTTTTCTTTCGCTAATGTAATGTCCGGTCTTCTCCTTATCGGATCATCTGATGGTAATGCTTTATATACGATTTTTGATTTTGAATTTGTTAATCTTAATATCATTTGTGCAAATTCTAATATGCTTCTCTCTGACGGATTGCCAAGATTTACCGGCCCTATAAAGTTCTCTTTGTTATTTTGCATTCTTACTATTCCTTCTATTAAGTCGTCTACATAACAAAAAGAACGTGTTTGACTTCCGTCTCCATATATCGTTATATCTTTGTTTTGAAGTGCTTGTACTATAAAATTTGATACTACCCTGCCATCGTTTTTATCCATTTTTGGCCCGTATGTATTAAATATCCTTACTATCCTTATATTGACTTTATTCTGCCTGTGATAGTCCATCATCAGCGTTTCTGCACATCGTTTACCTTCATCATAACAACTTCTTATTCCTATTGGATTTACATTCCCCCAATATTCCTCCTTCTGTGGGTGTTGTTCAGGATTTCCGTATATTTCACTTGTTGATGCCTGTAAAATCTTCGCTCGACACCTTTTTGCCAATCCAAGCATATTTATGGTTCCCATTACATTGGTTTTAACTGTTTTAATAGGATTGTATTGGTAACTGGGCGGACTCGCAGGACACGCAAGGTTATATATTTCATCTGCTTCCGCATAAAATTCTTTCGTTACGTCATGTCTTACAAGTTCAAATCGATTATTACCTATTAAATGCCTTATATTGTCTTTTGAACCGGTAAAAAAATTGTCTAAACATATTACGTCATTTCCTTCTTTTACTAACCTTTCACATAAATGACTTCCTATAAAACCTGCTCCTCCGGTTACTATTATACGACTCATAATATATCCTTTTCTGATTTTTTGACTTAATTATATTACATTTTTCCTTTTTGGTAAAATTTTGTGGTATTATTTATTCTGATTTATGAGGTATAAATGTTTATGTTTCAAGAAAAATACATATCTAAAATATTACCCGCATTCCTACTTTTAATCTATTTTTTATTTATATTACTTTCGTGGGGCAAATGGGGGCATCTTTTGGCGGATTCTTTCAGAGAAGTTGTTGTTCCTCAAGCTATTTTGGAAGGCAATGTTTTATATTCCGATATTACTAATTTGTACCCTCCTTTCGCTTATCAAATAAATGCTCTTTTGTGTTTTATTTTTGGTAACTCTTTGAATGTATTCTATTGGGCCGGTATTTTGACTTCTCTTTCTATTCTTGCTGTGTTTTACGTTTTTGTTAAGAATAATTCTTCTGAATTAACTGTATTTACCGTCTTATTGACAATTATGGAAATATTTGTTTTTAGAATTAACGTCCTTAATTCCGCTTCTTGGATTTTTCCTTATTCTTATTCTTTTTTGTATGCTTTTGCTGCTTGTGTTTTTTCTGTTATTTCTTTTTTTTATTTTAAAAAATGTAATAATATCAAATTTTTATTTGCTTCTTTTTTATTTATTGGTACTTCTGTTGCTTTTAAATATGATTTTTTACTATTTGCTCTTATTCCTTTGTATGAGATTATTAAAAATAAATCTTTTAGACAATTATTAACAGCCGTTGTTTTATTTATGTTTCCTTCTCTTGTATCTTTCAGTATATATTTTTTAACAGGCGGCAATGTTCAAACAATAATTAATCAAATTCATTTTTTATCTGACTTTTCAAAAGCACCCTCCGTTTTAATATTTAATAAGTGGGTATTGTCCCAGCACATAAACCAATTTGTCTTAAATTGTATTTTTATGTCTTTTATAGAATTTTTTCTTTGCTGTTCAATTATCGGAGCATATTTGGCAAGTTTTATATGGTTAATTTCTAAATTAAAAAATATATTTTTTAAAATTGTTGCATCTTTGTTTTTAGCTTTAATTGCTTATATATTTATTTTAAAATCTATCGCTGTAAGTCAGCTTAATCATTTCGGAAATCATGCAAATTTTGTTTTTATTCCGTATTTTGTGTGTATTTCTGCTATTTTAATTTTTTATAAAAAATTAAAAAATAAAAATTATTCAGACAAAGAGAAATTTTATTTTTTGATTGTTTTATGCGGATTTTGTGTGATTTACAGGCAAATGGCAGCTGTTTCCATTTCTTATATCGGCAATTTTATAATTATTTTTCACTGGTTTGCCTTTATATATTTTTGGCTTGAGCTTCTACCCGAGTATGTTACGTTTTTTAAAAAAGAAAAAGTCAGAAGAATTATTGCTTCTTCTTTTATTCTTTTCGGTTTTTCAATTTTTCTGGTTCACTATATGTATGCTATGAGGATGGTTTATAAATTAAACAGTACTAAAGGCACTTTTTATACTAATATTTATTATTCTAAAGTGTGTAACGACGCAATTGATTATATTTACAATAATATAGATAAAAACAAAACTTTACTGGTTATGGATGAAGGATTGATTTTTAATTATTTGACTGACAGAAAAACTAACCTTAAATATTATGCACTTATTCCCCATATGGTAGATACGTTCGGTGAAGATAAAATTATTAATGATTTAAAAAATAATCCGCCGGATTTTATTTTTATAACTAATAATTTTTATCCTTTTATCGGAAAATTCGGTGTTAATTATGCAAATAGCATTGTTACTTATGTATTGAATAATTATGAATGTGAAAAAATTATTTCACATTCTGAAAACAATTCAAAATTGGTTATATCGGTATTTAAAAGAAACAATGGAAATTAGCCTAAAAAAGCCGGTATTATAGAGAATAGAGCAAATGTTTAATATAAGAGAAAGTTTATAATAAATATTTGACATAACTAACAGATTTAATTTATAATTGCTTCATTTTAAGGTAAGAGATGCTAAAATGAAAAAAATTTTTATTATAATCATATTTATAATAATATTACCAATAATATTGAAATATGCCATATACAGTTATTATGTAGAACCCGAAAAGTTAAATGTAACGAGATACACAATTTCCGATACGGATTTAAAAGGTATAAAAATAGCATTTCTTGCGGATATGCATTTAAGACCCAAGCAGCAAAAGCGTTTAAGCGATATTGTAAAAATTGTAAACGATGAAAATCCTGATATAGTCTTGTGTATTGGTGATTATGTTGCCGGTCATACAAAAAATGTTACGATGCAAATTGAAGAAATAGCGGAAAATTTGAGTAAAATCAAATCAAAATATGGTTTTTATACAGTTTTGGGAAACCACGATATTTGGTATGGTGAGAAAAGGATATCAGCTGCACTCGAACAAAAAGGAATAAAAGTTTTAGACAACGAGAACGTCGAGATAAAAATTGATGGTAAAATCATATATATTGCGGGTATTGAAGATATGCAAACACAAAAGCCGAATATAGATAAAGCATTAATAGGAACAAATAGACCGATAATTTTTTTAACACATACTCCGGATATGTTTCCGAAGATACCCCAAAAGGTTAATTTAACACTTGCAGGACATACCCACGGTGGACAGGTGAGGTTTCCTGTTATTGGTGCTGTTTATACTGCCTCAAAGTATTTTAACCGATATGCAAAAGGTTTGATTGTAGAAAACGGAAAGAAAATGATAGTTTCAAAAGGTATAGGTGTCAGCATTATTCCTATACGTTACAATTGCATTCCGGAAATTGTGATAATTCAGTTTGAATAACCTCTACAACAGTAGAAATTTAATTAAGGTATTAGATAGAACCGACAGGAAGCAAGGTCAAGCTATGCCTGACAAATGAAATATTCTTTTATTATTTTGATACGATTTATCATCTTGATTTTTATCAAAACGATTATCATTTTATTCATTATTTTCTGTCACTATTTTTACTCCTAAATTATTATTTTAAAATATTATCATATAATCTGTTTATATGTCTATTTATAATTCTTGAAATTGTTCGATTTTAATGTACTGTCATACGTGGAATAATTTTTTGAACAGATAGTTTGAACTTTTGAAGGTATATCCGATTTTTAGCCAAAATAAACAATTTAAACAAACTAAATTCTTTTGAAAAAATCTCTTTGTTGTATGCAACCTCTATTTATAATTATATGTTGCTTTGTCAGTCTAAACTATGTCCTACTTGCTTTTTTATCTTATTTCATGTTTTTTATGTTAATTTTTATTAACGAAAATTTTATTTCATGCAATTTTTATAATTCAACCTATTTATACAAATTGTGTATTGTGAATATAAGTATTGGAGGTATATAATTTATGATTATTGATTCTTATCTTGCGGAAACAAAATTTAATATTCCTATGCCAACTGTATCTAAAGGTTTTAATCCCGCAGCAGGAAGTAAGCTGCCTAAAACAAATTGTAATATTCCTATGCCGGGTACTAAAGAATTTCAAGAATGGAAAAATCAGCAGCAAGATTCATTTAATGGTAAACATATAGAACAAGAATCGGTTTCTTTCTTTGATAAAATAAAAAACTTTTTTAAAAAATAAACTTGAGAACATTTTATAAAATAAAAAACTGTCTGTAGTTTTGGTTTTTCCCCAACAATAATAAAAATATACTTGTAGTAGATATCTCTAATGATTATTACAAAAAAGATACAAATCAGACGACAAAAAGAGTTTTCCAAATAAGGTTAGAAATTTGTCTTTGCAAGTGTTTTTGAACAACTTCTTTTGATTTGAGTGAAATGCTGAATATATAACTCAATAATTTTAATTCGTTTTTGTACCCATTCTTTTTTCTTTTTGTCCGAGAAAAAGAACGTTTACCCCAAGAAAAAATAAAAATACGGCTCCTTGCCGAGTGCATCTACTCACTTTGTTCGTCATTATTTTTTAAAATTGAACAAATTCAAGAATTATCAATAGACTTATAAACAGATTATATGATAATATTTTAAAATAATAATTTAAGAGTAAAAAATAGTGACCGATAATAGCTCAGAAAACGATAATCATTTTGAAGATAATTAGTTGGATTTAAATCCAACCTACCTGCCACAATTTTGTTAGAAATTAAAAATTCCATTGTTTTGTGTGTTTGTATTTCTCAAATTATACATGAAATAATTCTTTGCAAGTTTATAATACCTTAGAAATCTTCATAGATGTTTGTACCTGTAATAAATAATGCATAATATAAATATTATCGTCTTACAAAAAAATCCATTAACCTGTATATTTTGTTCAAATCTTCATCAGAAACGGTTTTAAGAATTTCATTAATTTTATCCACCAAAATATTTCTATTTATTTCAATCGGAAAATCAAACAAAGTATTCAAATCTATATTTAAAATATCTAAAAATTTTTCTATTAAATTTGCTTTTGGAAAACTTCTTCCTGTTTCTATGTGGCTAAGATGCTTTTCATCAATTCCAACTGCTTCTGCAAGTTCAAATTGAGTCATCCCTCTTTGTATTCTCAGGATTTTTAATCTTTTACCAAAAGTTTTTTTTAAATTCATAGTATCCTCTAAAAAGATTTTTCTGTTTTCAAGGTACATTAAATATTTTAAATATTTAATATATGTGTTTTTTAAGGATAAAATCTGTATAAAATATTTTATACCGTATTTAATATATATTTAGTTACTATATGTATGTTTTTAATATTGATATTATGTTTTAAATATGGTATTTTTATATTCAGGTATGTTTATAATACCAATATGTTGTTTGGAATAGGAAGTAAAAATGTTAAAAAAATACTTAAACTGTTTTTTAACAGTAATACACAATAATTATGAAATAATATGGTTTGCTTTTTATAAGATTAGTTTAATTGTTATATTATTTCAGCTTTGTAGTTTTAAATCAGCATTTGAAAATGATATAAATACTTTTTATCTTATTGTTTTAAAGTGTATTTTTCTTTTAGGAATACAAGATATTTTGACCATAATAATAATAAAAAATTTTAAGTTTAAGAGAAATAATAACATACTGTTAATTTTAATAATAATTTTCAATGCTGCAATAATATATTTTTCAATAAACGATTATAATATGGTATTTTCAAACATTAAGTTATGGATTATAGGCTTTACGGCAAGTATATTTCCGGCTGTTAAATTAAAAAAGAAAGTTATATAAATGAATAGAATAACAGATTTTATAAATAATAATAAACTATATTTAATCGGACTTTTAGGAATATTAACAGTATTTAGCGTTGTACTCGGTTTATACTGCAATACAACTACACAGTTAAATGATGGCTGGCTGGAAATATATTCCCACTCATTACTTAACGGAGGAATGTTATACAAAGATTGTAATTTTCCGCTCTTACCATTTCCTGTTTTTTTATTCACATTAATCAATAGAATTTTTGGTGAAAAGTTAATTGTCGGACATATAGCCGGAGCAATAATGAAATTAGGTATTATTGGAGTATTCTACACTGTTTTATTTAGATTTTTCGGTGCAAGAAACGCTTTTTTCGGCTCGTTGATTACGGGTGCTGTTTTTATTTCAATAATTTATGACTGTTGTGTATTTTCGTATAATGACTTAATGTATTTTTTAAGTTTAATTGTTTCATTATTGTTGATAAAAATTGCATATAATATGCAAAATAACAGGAAATATTTTATACATTCCGCAATACTTGGCATTATTTTAGCAATTATGCTTATCTCAAAGCAAACGCACGGTATAATCATTACATTTGCTGCTTTAGTTCTACATTCTTTTGCCTCAGCGAAATATGAAGGTATTAAAAAAATATTTAAAAACTTGATTCCTGTTTTAATTCCAATAGTTTTTATCATAGGCAGTTTATGGTTTTATCTTTATAAAACGGATACTCTTAATGATTTTTATATAAATATTTTTGAAGGAATTTCTTCAAAGGGAAATATAAAAGAACTGTTATTCCATCATTTTAAAGTACTCGGTGATACATCAATAATTTGGGTAATATATTTGACCGGAATCATAATTATCGGAATTATTTCAGCAACAAAAAATATAAACGGCTTTTTTGAATTTCACAATAATAAAAACGATAAACCGATAATAATTTTTATCAGTACGATATTTTCACTTTTTGCAGTAATAAGCTTGTATTTAATAATAAAACAATTTGGTTTTGATATATTTAACATGCAAATATTTTATCAAATTGATAAAGTAATGAAACAAATTTGTGCGGTCGGATTTATTATAACAGATATAATGTGTTTTTATATGTTCTTTGATTTTTGTTTTAATAAAAACTTTTCAAAGAATAATTTTTTATTTTTCATATTCATATCTATGTTATTTGCCATGAATTATTCAATAATGCTTTCAAAACCATTAACAAATTTAATATTTTTATCAATCGGAACAGTATCAGCATGGGTATTACAACAAGAAACCCCATTGTACAAAATAAAGAATTTTTGCATATATTTGTTAATAATTTTAATATTCTGTTTAGGAATAATGTTAAAAATCATATGCCCGGCTTGTTGGCACTGTTGGGAGGCAAGCAGTCTTATATCAGAAAAAAAATCAGTTGAAAATGTTCCGTTTTTAGAAGGAATGAAATTAGCAAAAGAAGAAGCGGAATTTTTTTCTGAGATAAAAACCATAAGTGATAAATACACAACAAAAAATGATAAAATATATTGTTTAATAAATAATCAAATATTTTACAGACTGTTAGACAGAGAGCCCGTAACAAAAAATGTAAATTTATATTTTGACTTATGTTCAGACGAAAAAGCCATTTCAGATATGCAAGAAATAATTAAAAATCCGCCCAAACTAATAATATGGTTAAAAATGCCCCAAAGTATCATAACTTTACATGAATACTTATTCAGGAACGGAGAAAACTCAGGTCAAAGTCAACTTAATCAAATAATTGGCAATATGATGTACCAAAAGAAATATATACCTGTAAAAAAGTATTTAAATAAATATTCTGATTTTATATATAATTATGAAAAGTTTGTAATACAAAAAGAAGATAAAGAAAAATTGCTAATATTAAACAAATTAATAAAAGAAAAAGAATTAAAAATAAAAAATGAAAAAAGTTATGAAAAAATATACAAATACAAAATAGAAATAAAGAATTTGAATACAGAAAAAACAAATATAGGAATAAAGTACAAAAAGATATTGGATATAGAAAATTACAGGTATTTTTTACCGGCAGGATATGAATTATATGTGTTAATAAGATCAGATTTAATACCCAAAGAAAAAGATAAAACAAAATAAGAAGAGGAAAAAGGAAGTTATAAAAATCTGATTTTGCAAAAGTTCATGTCTTGTTATGATAAAATTTAACCATATAGTATTTCACCTTTTTTTATTTTTTACCTAGAATTAAAACAACTGATTTTAAACCATATATGTCGTTATTGTGTTTTATGTTAATTCAAAAACTTGTGGTTAAACTTATTTGTAGGATAACTTTTAAAATTGGAAATGATGCGTAAATATACGGGTTATATTTATTTTTATAATCATTTTTCATTTCAAAAGCTTTTTTATTTAATTACCCAAATTATAATTAATTCTATTGTATATGTTATAGTGACTGATTATTATTTTTTATTTTTTTATAAATCTTAAGAATATGGTTACATATTCTTACAAGTGTATTTAAAAGAAAGGAAAAATTATGACATTTAATCCTATGGAAGAAAAAGGTATTGCTATAGATAAACAATTAAGAAGCTGGCATGATACGACCCTGAAACCGTTTAATAAAACTAAAGTTGATTGTTATACAAGGACAAGACAAATTTTGATGAATGGTATAGAAATTGAAGCTTGGAATTTTAAACATAATTTTGCAAGAATTTCTTCTGATGAAAAAGTTAATCAATTTCTGGCTGATACAAAACGTATAGAAGATGCTCAGCAAACTACCGTTAATTGGTATACTCCTTCTGATCAGTCTGTTTTGGAAACAACATTGGGATACGAACAAGTTGCCGTTGATTTAACTGCTTGGATGGCACAAAATGAACCTGATGAATATGTTAAAGAAACATTTGATTTCGGGTTATTAGAGGATTTTGATCATTTATACAGGTATAGTCAATGGGCATATATGGAACATGGCATTAGTCCGAATGATATTGTACAGGGACAAACAGATGTTATTTTAGGCAGACCCACTCAGAATCATCATAACGATAATAAAATAAGGCTAAGAAAACACTATGATAAACAAACTGCTTCACCGCAAACTAAAGTTAATATTTATACTCTTGTTTCGGGTGAACAGCAAACTCACAATTATTATGCAGAACACGGCATGGAATATGGTAACCAGTGTATCAGAGAAACCTATGCGGAAATTAAAGACGTTGAAGAAGAACACGTTACAATGTATGAATCTTTAATTGATCCTACTGAATCATTATATGAAAAACTTTTATTGCATGAATTTACGGAAGTCTGCTGTTATTATAACTGTATGACTGATGAAAAGGATGAAAGAATTAAGGAAATCTGGTCTATGTTTTTAGATTTTGAAATCGGTCATCTTCGTGTTGCAGCGGAAATATTTAAAAATAAAGAAAAACGTGATCCCGAAGAAGTTATTGGAAATAAAATAGTTCTTCCTTGCAGATTTTTATCTCAAAAAGAATATGTTTCACAAGTATTAAGGTCTCAAATTCAAAAACGTTTAACTAAAGACAAAGGTTATACTAATTTATGCGAATTACCTGAAGATTGGGGAAGCTATAAAGTTCAAAAAGAAGTCGGCAAAGAAGGTGCTCCGACAGAAAATGTTATAAGAGTTATTGCTGCTGCTAAAGGTCGTGATTTAGTTGTTGCTGATGATTCTTTGAAAAATGAACAGGTAAAATTATTAGAAAAAGGTCTTGAAACAAAAGCTCTTGCTCCGGATACGGTTAAACCCGAAGAACTTTTGGAAATGCATAAAAACGAAGAAATTATGCATGAATGTAAATAATTTTCTAAAATATATAAAGTCCTGCATTTAAAACTGTATTTAAAAGCAGGACTTTTATTTACTGTTCATTTTTAATTAGATTAAAAATTTTGTTACAAGTATTAATTAAATTTTTTGCCGTCTCAATGTCTATCTGATTGGGTCCGTCACATAATGCTTCATCAGGGTTTGGATGAACTTCAAAAAACAATCCGTCAGCTCCCGCTGCAACAGAAGATTTTGCAAGTGTTGATACAAATTTTCTTTCACCTGAAGTGTATGTTCCTCCTCCTCCCGGTAATTGTACACTGTGTGTTGCATCAAAAATTACAGGATAGCCAAATTCGTGAATAACAGGTATAGCTCTCATGTCTGAAACCAGATTGTTATATCCGAAACAAACACCTCTGTCTGTAACAATTATTTTTTGATTTCCACTGTCAGAAACTTTTTTTGCTATAGATTTCATTTGATTTGGTGCTAAAAATTGTCCCTTTTTTATATTTACTATTTTATTTGTTTTTGCCGCTGCAACCAGTATATCCGTTTGTCTGCACAAAAAAGCCGGTATTTGTATAATATCTGCTGCTTCAGCTGCTATTTCCGCCTGCTCTGCCGTATGAATATCCGTTACTATAGGAATATCAAATTCTTTTTTTACTTCTTTTAACAATTCTATTCCTTTTTCTATTCCAAGTCCTCTGTAGGATTCTAAAGAACTCCTGTTTGCTTTATCGTAAGAACATTTGAATATATAATTAACTCCGAGTTCGGTTGTGATTTTTTTTAGGGCTTCGGCAGTTTTAAATAATATTTCTTTGCTTTCCATTGCACATGGTCCTGCAAGAATTGTTAATTTTTCTCCGCCTATTTCAAAATCTCTTAATTTTACTTTACTAATCTGTAACATATTTACTCCTTCTCTTTCTGAATTATACCGATTTTATTCGCTTTTTCAAAGATATTAAGTTTTTTAAATCTATTTTTAATAATTGGAAAATATAAAATAATATGCTATAAAATTGTAAAGATGAAAAAGATATTTTTGTTATTTTTAATATTTTTATCTGTAAACGGAAACTGTACTTTTGCTTCTGAAGAGGTTGTTTTGCCTGTTATAAAGAATAAACAGCATTTAAAATTAAATCCTATTGAGAAAATTCAAACAAAGAGTATGGTTATAAATTCTCAGGATGAAATTTCCGAAATGATTAAAATGCAGCAGGAAACCGAACTTGAGGATATAGAGCTTCTTTGGAAAGCTACGGTTGATAATAACAGGCTTATAAAATTTACAATGCAAAAATTAAATACTCCGGAAGGTCAAAGAAGACTTCATTCTTCTCTTGCTGCAAAAACTTTGTCTGCTGTCGTTTATGGTGCATCATTTTTGCCGACATTTACCGGCTCCGATTCTATTATACAATCTGCTTCTTTTGCAACCGGTAAATTGGTTAATAATTTTTTAAACAGAAATTCCATCCCAAAACAAGAAATGATTTCTGACACAGAATTAATTGAACTTGCAGGTACAATTGAATCTCTTCAGGATACTATTATTTCAGGATACTATAATTATAAGGGTTCACTTAATAAATTAAAAGATATAAGAACACGTATTGTGTTATATAATAAAAACTATTCTGATGCTTTAAAAAAAGGGGATAAATTAGAAGTTATTATATCTTCTTCTCAATACGAAGATATGTTATTAAATGAGTATTATACCGAACAAGAAGCAAAAAAATATTATCTTGAATTGGAAAGACTTGCCGGCTCTGATACAATCAAAAAGTTGCATTTAACGCAATATGCTTATAAAAACACATTTATTAATCCTGTAGAAGTTAAAAAATCTGAACAAAAATGAAAAAATTTATATCTCTATTATTAATATTATTATTATTTTACGGACAGACGGTTTGTTGTTCGGAAATTACTTATGATGAACTTGATACTCCCAAAAATCCTGCTTACAGATTTGGAACAAGCAGCTCCAAACCCGAAAAAGAGTATAAAGCAAAAACAATAAATTCTTATGAAGAAACAACGGCTAAAACTAAACGTGAATATATAAAAAATAAATCTTATGCAGATTCTACACTTGCGGAATTGTCTTTGGAAATAGCAAAAATAGTTGATATAGATAAAGAGTCTTTAATTTCTGATATTTCCATATTATGGGCAGGTGCTGCCTCAAAATCAGAAACTGTGAAATTTACCATATACAAACTTTCAAATCCGGATGCAGATAAACCCGATGAAAATATTGTAAAAAAAGTTGTTCGTCCTTTAGCCGGACTTTCCTCAATGGCAGGTGCCGGTTTGATGAACCCTGTTGCTGCTACTTCTGCAATTATGAGCGGTGCTTTGTTTAATTCTTTAACTGTTGACGATAAAGAATTAAACTATAAATATACTAAAGTTACTGATGCTGATATGATTATGCTTTTAAAACGTGTGGATGATCTCCAAAAACAGTTAATTCATCAATATATTGATTATATGACTGCTTTAAAAGCTACTGAAACCGTTGCGGTCATCGTAAAAAACAGATATCAAAATCTTCAGACTGTCAAAAACTCATCAAATGAACTTATGTTAATTGCTGATTCTTTTTATCGTTCGGCTCTTGAAGAAAAACAAAATATAGAAATGGACTTTTTGGCTAAAAGAGCCGCTCTCGAACAAACCGTCGGTACTGAATCATTGCTGGAATTTGAATCGGTTTTAAAAGAAAGAAAAAAACTTTAATGTTTTACGGTTTTATTTGTCGATTTTCTCTTTTTTGAACTTGGAACATATAATTTTGTGTTTGAATTTAATGGGACTCTTTTGACAGATTTTACATCATCCATTGCTTTTAGTGCATTCATTACATAATTTAATTTGTCTATTGAATTTACTTCTAAACCAAGTTCTATAATACCGAGCTTTTTAGTCGAATTTGATTTTACATTGGCATAATTTATGTTGGTGTCACAATCCGTAATTTTTTCCAATATATTTTTTAACATTCCGATTTTATTATCTACATCAATTCTAACAGCAGAAATATAAGTTTTTTTTGCTAATTTTGTAATTTCAGGATTCCAGGAAATTTCCAAAAATCTCTCCGGCTGAACCATTTCCAAAGATTTGCAATCAGATCTGTGAACAGATATGCCTTTTCCTCTCGTAACAACACCTACAATCTGTTCTCCTGGTAATGGTAAACAACATTTTGCAAGCTGATACATTAATCCTTCAAGACCTATGATTTCTTGTTTACTTGATGCTACTTTTTGATGTGACATAAAACGGGATACATCATCTGATTGTGTTTCATGTTTCAACCTGTTCATAACCTTGACTGCTGAAATTTCACCGTTTCCAAGTAAAGCAAGCAAATCATCTACGGATGTTAAATTCATAGTTTTGGCTATATTTAATAATTCTCCGCTTTTTATACACTCGTCAAAAACTGTTTTTGTAAGCTCAGCTTCCATAAGACTTTTGCCGATACCAATATATTCATCTCTCTTATGCTTTTTAAACCACTGTCTTATTTTTGATTGTGCTTGTTTTGTTACGGCAAAATTTAACCAGTGCATTTTGGGTTCTGATTTTTTTGATGTTAAAATTTCTACAATATCACCGTTTTTTAACTGTGTATCAAGTTGAGCAATTCTTCCGTTTATTAATACTCCTGTTGTTTTGCATCCTACATCCGTGTGGATTTTAAACGCAAAATCTATAGGTGTTGCTCCAAGCGGTAAATCTATAACATCTCCTGTCGGAGTAAATGCAAAAACTTGATTTGTAAATAAATCCATTTTTACACGCTCAACAAAATCATTTGCTCCGGCACTCTCTTGTTCAAGTTCAAGCATTCTTCTCATCCAGCCGAATTGAATATCTGTTTTTGAATCTGCTTTTACCGACCCTGATTCTTTGTACCTCCAATGTGCCGCAACACCATATTCCGCTACGTGATGCATTTCTTTCGTTCTGATTTGAACTTCCAATGGTTTTTGCCTCGGTCCCAGTACCGATGTATGCAATGACTTATATCCGTTGCTTTTTGGCATTGCTATGTAGTCTTTAAATCTTCCGGGAATTGGTTTAAAATGTGAATGAATTACTCCTAAAACTTCATAACACTCTTTTTCTGAATTTACTATTATCCTTACCGCCGTAATATCGTATAAGTCATGAAATGCTATATTAAGACGTTTCATTTTCTTGTATATACTGTAATAATGTTTTGCTCTCCCTGTTATTTCCGCATCTATTTTGTTTTGTTTCAGATTGATTGATATCGTTTGTATTAACATTTTTACGGTTTGTTCCCGCTCTGTTTTCTTTTGGGCAACAAGCTGTGCTATTTCAAAATATTTATCAGGATACAGATATCTTAATGATAAATCTTCTAACTCAGATTTGATTTTGCCGATACCAAGTCTGCCTGCAAGCGGTGCAAAGATATCTAATGTTTCTTGTGCAATACGCTGCTGTTTGTTTGCTGCCATGTAATTTAACGTTCGCATGTTATGTAATCTGTCTGCAAGTTTTA